>JAKQXK010000142.1 GCA_029561505.1 Spirochaetota bacterium
CTGGTGACGCTCACCGGTGAGCTTAACATTAAAGAATTCTGAGGTTGAATAGGTAACCCACAGCGCGTCACCGTGATCGACGCCATTATATTTTGTCCCGGTGACAACGTTGACGAGGTTGAGGCGTGAAAAGAAGTCGCGGCGATAGCCGAATTTCCAGCGTTCGAAAGGCTGCCATTGCAGGTAGATATAGAAGCCTGTTTTATCTTCGACGCGGGTGAGCACGCGCTCTTCTTTATGATACCAGAATTCACCAGAAATTTCGAACGAAGCCCAGCGGCCTCTCTGCCATTTGAGCATAAGGTCGGTGCCAAACTTGTGGTCAACATCGCCTGCGTCGCGCGTGACGTTATAGCGCAAATACGAGGTGCCCCATTGCAGACCAAAACCCTGCGCGATCGGGAAAAAGTTTTTCTGCCTGCCGAGCAGCAAAGGCGCAGCTTTGGCTACGCCATCATTATGTGTGTGACCAAAGGTTCGACCATTGAAGACCCCGGCCTTGAACTCGCTGAAGAAAGGCAACGGCGCGAGCCACGAAAGCTCACCGCCTGTATCGAGAAAGCCTTCTCCGATGACGGTGTCGAAGAGCTGCCCATGCACTCGAGGTATGCCCGTGAAAACGCGGTCGTGCTGGTGAATCGTGTTCAGCCTGCCCGCATCGGGAAACATGCGGCCGATTTTGAGGTGAAAGTTCCACGGCAGACTCGGAAACTCAAACGAGGCCTCGTGCAGGGCAAAGACGTAGTTGCCGCCTTCACGGTGCATCGCGAACAGAATCATGCCATTCGCGAACCAGTCGATCGCGCCAAAGAAGCCAAACTCTGCGCTGCGGATAAACATCGAATTGCTGGTTTCGTCGCCCGTTTTCGATGCCTTGACGTCTTTGTCTGCAACCATGTCGATTGCAGCAAGAATGTTCGGCATCGAAGAGCGGTCGACGGTCACAATCTGCTGCCCTTGCTGCGTCATCTGCGTCTGCGCTGATTGCACACCGTCACTGCCAGCGATCTCTTTGTCGAGATCGGCCATCGTGTCGGCTTCGTCGCCGGTCGAGGTCCCTGCTTCTATTGCAGCGACCTGCGGTTTCTTGGCAGCGAGCTTATCCTTAATATTGGCAGTTTGACCTTGGGCAAAAACAGTTACAGAAACGATCGCAAGAGAAATTGCTGCTGCCACGAGAGCATGATACCTGATCTTGATCTGCCTCATTTTACCTCAGTCATGCGGTCTGCAAGTCAGCTCGAATCACGCTATAGGCCGCTTGATAAATGCGTCTTGACCGAAATTTTTGTCAGCGAACCTGATGGGCCTCTATAAAAGAACTTTGCGCCACCCTGAGCTGTGTCAGGGTTGTTGCCACTCGCGAAGCAGGCGTTCTGGCCGTTGCACGATGCCATGCCGGTTGAATGGCTGTTCGTATAAATTGTCGCGCCCACATTTGCGATATTGCGTGCCGCATAGTCCGCGCCGCTTGCTGCATGGTCGTTGCTGTTAAAATCGGCGGTGCCCCACTGACCTGTCGTCAATGCGGCATCGCATTTTGCCGCGCCTTTCCAGATGATTGTATGGCGAGGGTCTTCTGAACCACGGTGCACATCGAAGCACCAGGTATCCGCGATGTTTATGTTAGCGAATGAGGCGCTTGACATGAACTCATTATTCACAGTATTTTTCACCCATACTCGCTGCGTGGTACCGTCGAACGTGAATTCCCAACCTTTGGTGCCATCACCTGAGGTGGCATCAAAATAGACATAAAGCCGCTCGCCATTCGCCACTTTCAGACCCTCGAGCCTGACTTGCTCTTTGTCGCCACTGATGCAAGCTGCCTCAACTTCGCGGGCTGTATTATCCATCGTTGGCGCCCCACAACTTGCCGCTGCCGCAGCAGCCTGCTGAGCTGTGCTTTCTGAATTGGCGCAGGCGCCGAGAAGCATCGCCAGGGCGATGCTCGTTAAGCCGAATATTATTCTTTTCATGAATTCTCCTTACTGATCAGAATAGGTCGACAAGGCGTCGAACCTTATTGATAGCAAGTTACCATTAAGAAGACAGGGACAGGGCGTCGATCATTATTGATAAATAATTATCAATAATTAAGATTAATGCGAATGGCTTTCGGTCTTTTTGAGATAGATTTCGCCAACGCTAACGCCAGCGGTACCCGCATATCGAATTCGGTTTTCACCGAATGTCACGAGCGCGTTAGCAGAATCGATGCTCGCCGACCCGAAACAGTCTTGCCGCTGGTAAAATGCGAGTATGTGCTTTTCTTTGGTCACGTCGTGTATTTCAAAACACGTATTTTGCGCACTTGAATAGTTGACCCCTGACGAAAAGTCTTGTGCACCGCTGGTTCCATTCGCCGCGGCGACTCTGATATTTGTGGGCGTCATCTGAATGTAGAAGCCATCGGCATTGGTGCTACTGTAGGGTCGAATGATCAGTTCGCCGCCGGTGGGCACCGTCACCGAAGACAGGCGAATTTGTAAGACATTAGGTATGCCCGAACAGTTCACGTCGCGGTAGTTACCGATGCCGTCGAATACCATGCCTGCGTTCTGTATGCAGTCATAAGTCGAATCGTCGGTTTTGTTGGCACAATTGAGCAATGAGCCGCCGAGTAGCAGCAGAGTGGAAAATCCAACCAGATGCTTCATGCGGCCCATTTGCCCTATGCCCTCAGAACGTGTACTGAATTCCGATGCGCGGTGTGACGTTGGTATAGTCGACGTGCGCGCCAGCTTTACCACCCGCTGCCTCGGCCTCGGTGTGTGCAAAAGTAGCAATAAGCCCGATATCAATTGCAACTGGCCCAAGCGAATATTGATAACCGAGTTGGCCGCCGAACGACGTGCCGTTGGTTTTCGTATAGGCTTGAGTCGTGCTGGTAGTTGACCCGACATCGACAATATAACCACCGCGACCACCGGCGTAAAAGCCGAAGAGATAAAGGTTGAGCACACCTTCAAATGGCATCAAAGTCTTGGTATCTTTGCTATTGCCAGACTCAAAGACATAGACTGGTATGTACGACGTGGCTACGCCGCCCCGAATAAGGCCCGTACCGAGCAAGAACTCCACCCCGCCGGCAATACCACCCTTGGTCAGCCCCGATGAGACTTTGCTGAATTCATCACTCGAGGGAATGTTATAGCCACCCCATGCCAGGGCACTGATCTTTAGGCCCGAATCAGAAGCCTGAGCTGCTGGTGCGGGCAGCACAGGTGCAGCAGCGACGGGAGCAGCCTTCGGCGCCTCAACCGCCGCAGCTGGCTTCTTGGGGGCCGGCTTCTTTTTCGCTTGCGCGAACGCAGGCTGCGCGATGAGCGCTGCTGCCGCAATCAAGATAATCTTATGCTTCATAAATCCTCCAAACAATCTCTAATGATAACAAATTCGCAGTATCTTTACTGTGCGTCAAGCCGCTTCACCCTTGAACTTTGGACCAGTTGCAGGTATTTGCTAATCAAAACTAACCGCTTTACCTGTCTGCGGGTCGCTGAGCACGCCAGTCACGGCATCGACGTACGATACCCTCACTTGATTCGGCAGTTGCTCGATGACCTCATAATACCAACGCTCGCCAATCTGAATAAGAGAAAAGGCAAGAGAACCCTTGAGCGGCTTGAACTGGTGCGGGCCAATGCCGACACCCTTGTCGCGCGACATTGTC
>JAKQXK010000174.1 GCA_029561505.1 Spirochaetota bacterium
GAAAGCTCACGCAGTTTTTGCTGAATATCGTCGACTTCGTGCACCGAATAGCCTGAGCGATCGAGCATCGCGTCGAGCTTCGCGTCTTTAACGTGCGCGCGGTTACCGCCGATACCTGCGTTGCGCGAGTGAAACAGCGGCATCAGAAAATTCTCGGCGTGCGGATAGTCGGCAGACCATTTCATCAGGTAGATGCCGCGAGTGCCTTTATTGCTCTCACGCACCATGCTCGGCAGGTCAACGATACGAAACTCCAGGTGAATATTGAACCGCGAGAAAATTTGCCGCATATATTCAGCTATCAGCATACGCTCTTTATCGCTGAGGGTAAAAAGGGTAACGACTTCTCTGCTCGCAGGCAAAATGTAATCACCCGCCGGGGGAAAAGCCCGCTTCGGCGCCGGTGAAAGCACCGCCGGCACGGGGTAATCGGCCCCCGAGCATGCGCCTAAGAGTGTGTTTTGGCAGAGCGCCGTGCGGTCGAATGCGAGATTAATCGCTCGCCTGAGGCCGGGCTGAGCCAGGGCAGAAGGTTCGCTTAGGTTAAACGCCGCATAGAGTACGACAAGATCATACATCGTCTGCGGTTCATAAACATCGGCGTCATAAGGCAGTTTACGGTGAATGCCGAGCGCCTCATACGAATCGAGCCTCGCCTCGCGAAAAGCAAAATAGCGCGCTGTTTCGTCGGGCATCGCCAGAAACTCGAGTTTTGGCGTACCGTCGGTCGTTGAAAACACGATGCGATCACCCGTCTGCGATTCAATACGGTAACGCGAAAAAGGCACAAAACCATTGCCTTTGCGGTGCTCGTCAGCATCAAATATCGCGCACTGCGGCAGAGTCAGTTTAATGCGCGCCATCTGCCAGTCGGCGCTGGCGGGGCGCGGCGAATCTTTCAGCTGAATTTCTATTTCGAGCGGGCCAACCTTGCGTACCCCGGCGATCTGCTCCATTACCCAGCTCTGGTTCGCGTCTTTTTGCACACGGCGCAGCGCATAAACCACGTCGTCAGCATTCGCGCTGCCTCGCCGCAGTTTTACTCGTGCGACACGACCACGAATGATCTCACTCTCAGCCAGATCAGAAACGAGGCGGCCTTCAGGATCATAAGCAAAAAGCCGGCGGTGGAGAAAATTCACTACGAGCACCGTCGACTCATCAACCGCATACAGCGGATCGAGAATCTCAGCACGGTATTTCAGCGGAATCGTGATCACGTTCGCAGGCTTGTCGTCACCACCGCAGGCAAGCAGCACCAGAGAACTCAAGCACGCAAAAATAAATCGGGTTAGACCTAACGAAAAAGCATTTAGACAGACCGAGATTTTTGAAAGTCGAAGTGTACGTCGCTGTGAGTTCATGAATTAGAGCCCCACTGAGAGAAGTGAGACACATTCGCGCAATTCATAAACAATCTGAATTGAGCGGGAAATGGGACTTGAACCCACGACCCCCTCCTTGGCAAGGAGGTGCTCTACCACTGAGCTATTCCCGCGGTCGTCAAAACGGGACATCCGTGTCCCGTGCCGACCTCCGCACATCGTGTGCGATGGTCGCTATGCGAGCGGAGGGACTTGAACCCCCACACCTTGCGGCACGGGAACCTAAATCCCGCGTGTCTACCAATTTCACCACGCTCGCTGTCGCGTAAACGCTTTTGCGATTTGCAAGAGGGTTTACTCTACCGCTCATCAGAGCTTCGCAACCGAAAGCCTCGCAATTTGGCTTCGCCAAATTGCTGCTAAAGCGCTGCGCTGCTTTCGGTTGCGCTTTGCACGATCTGGTAAGGTATCGCACAACGCTCCGATGAGCAATGGGTGATCGACGGGGCTTGAACCCGCGACATTCAGAATCACAATCTGACGCTCTACCAACTGAGCTACGACCACCATGTTTTATCGTAGACAGTTGGCGTGCACCACGTATGGAAGCTCTACCAACTGTGACCCAAGGGTTTGCCTCGCAAACCCGCCGGGTCTCCGTCTTCGGTGCTACGACCACCGAATTTTCTTTTAGCGATGCAGAAACGCTTTGCGTTTCTGCATCGCTAAAAGATTAATGTGCGCACGAAGGGAGTCGAACCCCTGACCCACAGCTTAGAA
>JAKQXK010000184.1 GCA_029561505.1 Spirochaetota bacterium
ACGGCGGCGGCAGCGACGAGTAGCAGAAAGAAGCGCAGCACCGGCATTCTGAGAACGCCAGCTGCGACATAGGTCGGTAGCCGCATGCCGGGAACAAAGCGGCTCAGCACCACGATCGCGCTGCCGCGCTGATCGAACCAGCGCTCGGCGCTGAGCAACTTCGCGGGGGAAAGGTAACGCGCGGCGATGCGAAAGCGCAGAATTGCGCGACCGCCCAAAAAGCCCGCCGCATAGAGCAGCAAATCGCCCACGACGATGCCCACGAGCGAAGCTGCAATAGCCGAGGTGAGACTCAGCTCAGATGCCGCGGCGAGGCTGCCCGCTGCAATACACGCGAGGTCTTCGCTGATGAACGTCGAAGCGGCGATAGCGATGAACTGCAGCATCAGCTCGCGTGCACAAGAGTCGTTGTCGCCTGTTCTTCGGCAAGGCCTTTCAGATAGAAGATCGTCGAAGGGGCAAAGCCGAATTGCTGCGGTACCAAGATACCGTTGAGGCGCAGAATCACGCCGATGAGCGCGTAATGGTGAATACTGTGGCTCACCAGAAATGTCAGCTCGCGCGATATGCCAGATGCAACGGGCTGTCGCGGTTTTTTGGGGTCATAGTTCTGTAATATTTGTACCGGCTGTTCGCGCAGACGCCGCGCGGCAAAAGCATCGCGAAGGTCGGCCAGCGCCTGCACTGCGGCATTGCGGTCTGATTCGAGGTCGACCGTGCGGTCGCGGTGGTCATAATCGATCAGCCCCGTTTCGACTCCGCTGAAGAAAGCCTGATAGTGTTGAATGAGATGCCGAAAATGCGCGCCGCAACTGCTGCCGAAGGTTTCTGCATTATCGGCGGTATAAACAGAAGGGGGCGTGTGGCCGAGCACTTCGATACCCTGACCCAGAATCGTCAGATTTTCGTTGATGAGTTTATTGAGCATGTTCTACAGATACTCCTTCGGCAAGAACAGCCGCCGCGAGAAATCACTCAGCTCTTCGATGTCGAGAATGACGAGATAATCAATCGTCTTGAACACACGATCGATTGCGGCCTCGCTGCAGACTTTGGCACCGTAGTTTAAGTAGGATTGAAAAAGTTTAGGAGTCTTGAGCGCCTGGCCCGAGGCTATTCCCGTACATTCATAACCAGGCTTTGCCGCGACCTGAAAGTCGGCGCGCAGATAGCCGTCTGACCGCAGCTGCGCCAGCAGCTGCTGCCCCTCGGCTGCATTCTGCGATGCCAGAGAGCAGCAGCCAAACAGGTAACGCAATTGGTTGTAGAGCAAGAATGCCGTCAGGCCTTTCCAAAGCAGAAACAGAACACGATTATTTCGATGGTCTGCGTGTATGCAGGCGCGGCCAACCTCCATGGTTTTAGCCAGAATCTCTGCAGGTACCTGACTGATATCAAACTCGGTGGCAGAATAAAAACCCTCGTATTCGACGGCGCGCACATAACTCTGCATGCGGTATGTGCCGACGACCCGGCCTGTGGGCCTATGCGTCACAATGAGGTGTGAGCATTGCGCATCGTATTGGTCTTGATCGAGTTCGGTGCGCTCAGATTCGGGCAAACCTTCGCCGAGTTCGAGGTTAAAGACCTCGTAGCGAAGTTTTTGGGCGGCAATGATTTCTTCTGCTGTCTTGGCGAAGTGCGCCGTATATTTGCCTTCGCTCAGGTTGAAATCAGTCAAGGGTCGCTTCTGCCCTTGCGCGGTAACTGTCATGTACCTTTAGTGCAGCGATGGAGGCATTTCTTACATTTTTCTTTTGAATCGCGAGTATTACCCCGTCATTCAGCGGGGTGATGTTCGTTTCGCTGCGCCATGCGCAGCAGCACTTATTCGGCGGGTTTGCCCTGTAAGATAAAATCGGTCGCGTAGTTCTTCGCTTCATAGCTGT
>JAKQXK010000190.1 GCA_029561505.1 Spirochaetota bacterium
CGAGTTCGCCCGCAAGGCCAATGCCCGCGATGAGGCGCAGCCACTGGTATGCCAAGAGGCCCGTTTCAACAGAGCCCGTGCGGTCGACGAACGCGTTCGCGAGGTTTGCCACCGAATAGAGAAAAATCGAACCGAAGAGTACTGAGAGCCGGCCCTTTTTGTCGCCGAGCACGCCCCAGAAAATGCCGCCGAGCAGCATTCCGAACATCTGGTAGTTTAACAGGGTAGCTCCCACTTCTTTCATTGCGCTGTCGGGCACGCCGAGTGTTCTAAGGCTGGGTACCCGCACGATGCCAAAGAGCAGCAGGTCGTAGATATCGACAAAATAACCGAGCGCAGAAACAAGAATCGCAGCTTTCGCCGCGCGGGAGATACCAGACATCTTTCTAGGCCCCTAACTCGCAACTTGGTGAAAAGGAAAATTGTAAAGGTATCATACCACCAGATGACACCTGCGGCTGCTGAAGCATGACAAATATGCAGACTGGGCAGTGGAGCATGCAACTAATGACACGCGTGTACAAAAAGACTTGCCGCGGCATTTAACTGAGAATAAGCGAACAATTGTTCATCGTTTAGTCAACATGCGTATTCTATTGCTGATGCTGGCTTTGCCCTTGCTCAATGCCGCAGCGCTGACCTACAAGACGCGCTCTGGTGAGGCAGATCTTGACTTTCAGTTCGACGTGCCGCCCGGTTGGGAAAGTTATACGGGCCTGCGCAAGGCGTCGCGCTACGCCTCTTTTCACGCAAAAGACGGTGGCGGCAAGGCATCGATCGAGGTTTATTCGTATCGCGCCGACAACGCCAATCTCGATCTGCTTTTGCTGCAGCAGCGGGCGCGCCTTGCCGTCGCCTTCGACAAGGTCTATTTGCAGAGCGCTACGCCTGCGTTCAGCCGTGAGCAGGTGCGCCGCCAGATCTGGACTGCTTACCGCGGCAAAACGCAATACCGCCTGGTCACCTCGTTTATCAAGACAGACGACCGCGTGCTCAAGATCTTCTGCATAGCCCCGGCGAAAAGTTACCGGTTGTACGAATCGGCATTCGAAAACTCATTGTTGTCTTTTGGGTTTGCCGATGGCAAAATCGGTGAGGATTCAGCAGATTCTGTTTCTGCACCTGAAGAGACGGTTTTGCCCTTGCCCCCGAGGCCGGCAAAAAAGGCTGCGATTGCCGCGCCGAAACCCTCAAAAAAAGCCACACCCGTAAACCCGGCCGCAACCAGACACTTGCTCGCGGCTGTGAAAGGCCACGACCTGCCGGGCGTGAAGCGCGCGGTTGAGCACAGTGCCGATGTGAATATGATCGATGCCGATGGCAAATCGCCTTTGACTTACGCGGTTGAACAGCACGACGAACAACTGATACAGTTCTTGCGCGAACACGGCGCGCTCGATGCCGCCGCTGGCCGGCGCATGCTGATTGCGATTGCCGAAAACAACCAGCCGCGTTTTTACGGAGCGCTCGATGAGAGCCCGAACCCGAACTTTGCCGATAAGAACGGCAATACGCCGCTGATTGTCGCCGCCGCTTATGGCAACGCCGAAATTCTGCAGATTCTGCTCGATATGAAGGTTGATGTCAACGCCGTCGACCGCGACGGTTATTCTGCATTATTTTATGCAGCGCAAGAGGGGCATTTACGCGTGCTCGAAAAGCTCGTCGGCGCGCGCGCCGAAGTCAACCTGAAAAGCCGGTTCGGTTTCACACCGCTGCACGTCGCCGCGCTGCGAGGTCAGACGAAGGCGCTCGAGCGTCTGATCAAGAGCGGCGCAGATGTGAATGCAGTCGCGGCCGGCGGCGGCACCGCAGCCTACTGGGCGGCGCTGAATAAACACGATGAAATCGTTGCGCTGCTGACGCGCGCAGGTGCCGCCAACCCCCTTTATAACAGAGAATTAGCAGAAGCAGCGCTGACAAACGATGCCGCACGCGCCGAAAAAATACTCCGTTCACCGGCGATGAATATTGACATGACTGACTTTGAAGGTAACTCAGCGCTTTTTTATGCGCTAAAAGCAAACGCAACAGCGGTCGCGAAATTGCTGATAGAAAATGGCAGCCGTTTAGACCAACGCACGCGCGAAGGATTAACCCCTCTCATGGTGGCGGCGGCTCAGGGTGAACTGGCTCTCGTTGAACTGTTATTAAAAGACAGAACAATTATCGACGCCAAAGACCGCCAGGGCAGAACGGCGCTCATGCTTGCAGCGTGGAAAGGGCACGCGTCGGTCGTGCAGCGGCTGCTTGTCGCGAAAGCAGACTTGAATGCGCAAGACAACGAAGGCTGGTCGTCGCTGATGTTCGCCGCGCACGCCGGCCAGAATGAATGCGCGCGTTTGCTGCTGAACGCGCGCGCGAAGACCCGCCTCAAGAACGCCAGCCTCATGACAGCGGCCGATATTGCCACGGAGCAGGGCGCTATGCAGATTGCACAGGCAATTAAAGCCACGCGTTAGCAACCTAAAGCGTGACAGCTTGAGTCGCGCCCGCAGTTTCAGCCTTCACTATGGCGAAGTTACCAGAACTGCCCTCTTTTAATGACGAATTTGTCGCTGATGCGCTCGCGCAGATCGTGCGCGCCGAAGTTACCAAAACCGGGCTTACGAAAGCCGTGCTGGGTGTATCGGGTGGCATCGATTCTGCGCTGTCGCTCGCGCTTGCGATTCGCGCGCTCGGCAAAGAAAACGTTACCGCCGTGATGATGCCATATAAATCGAGCAACCCCGATTCGCTGGGCGATGCAGAGAAACTCTGTGCAAAGTTTGGCGTGAAGGCAGAAACGGTAGAAATCACACCGATGGCCGATGCATACTTTCTGCGAGAGCCAGAAATGTCTGGTACACGCAAGGGCAATGTGATGGCGCGCCTGCGCATGATTGTGCTCTATGACCTTTCAGCGCGCGACGGCTCGCTCGTGATCGGCACGAGCAACAAGACAGAGATTCTGCTCGGTTATTCGACGCTCTGGGGCGACATGGCCTCGGCAGTG
>JAKQXK010000196.1 GCA_029561505.1 Spirochaetota bacterium
CGTTGGTGCCCAGCATAATACCCGTCGGCGATGCAAAAGAATTCTCGGCCGGCAGGTTTGCTGTTCCTGTTATAAAATCGGGTTGGCCATAAACCGACTCAGCCTCGCTGCGAAAGATACGCAGCCTCACCTGCGCGACCAGCTGTGCGCCTGAAAATGACACATGCAGCGTGAAAACGGTCTCGGGAATAGATTGTGTTGGGGTACCGATGATCGCGCAATCGGCCGCGCGCAATGTTAGCCCGGCAGGCAGCGCCGGTGATATGCTGCACGCGCGCACACCACCAGAGAGCTTTGGCACGATCTGCAAATACCAGCCGACAAAACCCGCCTCTTCGCCCGCTTCGAACTCAACCTTGGGCTGTTCGCGCGGTTTATGCAACTCTTCGTAGCGGTTGGCGATGCGTTCGGTTTCTTGCAAGAGCGAGCCGCAGGCAATCATGTTCACAGCGCAGCAACAGCCGGCGAGTGTTATCAGAAAAGTGCGCGTCACCTTAAACTTACGGTTCGTTGTGGCTGTCATTTTCCCTTGCGTGCAGGCGCATGGCGGCTCGGGTTATTCGCTATTGCCGTTGCCGCAGAACTGCGCCCGGCTTGAGCTCAAGCGCAAGTGTCTCTGCACGCAGACGATCTTCGAGTGATTTTTTATCCGCAGCCTCTGCCGCAGATATTTCAAGCGCGAACACCTTATACATTCTGATCTTTGTCTCGCCCTTCTTGCCAAAACCCATCGCGTACTGAGGCAACCTCAGCGCCGCCCAGTGTGAATTTTCTTTGGTGATGTTCAGCTGGTGAACTTTCGCCGGTGGTGATATCTGCGTGATCGGCAATTCGGGCAGACCATTAACCTGATCATAAAGCGACGATACATCTTGTACAATGAGGTGTTTGTTTGCCGCAGCATCGATCACCGTCACAATTTTGAACTCCTCATGCGCTTCGAAAGATATTCGCTCTGCACCTTTTGGGCCGTTCACTTCTACGGCGTATTCGCCATGCGCGGGCAGCTCGAAACGCAGCGGCGTTTTGCCTGTTTTATATGGCCCAAGATTACCTGGCCTTGAATACGCGCTGTTCCATTTGTAGAAGAATCTTTTGGGGGCTTTGTCGAATTTGATCGTGATCGCGTTTGCGTCGTCACCTAGCACCCACACATGCGGCGAGCTGCTGCAATGCATTGCCAGCGCGGCGAACAAAATCGCAGTTATTCTACCAAGACTATTCATTTCGTACCTCTTGAACCGAGTTTAATCTTTTGCGCCTCTAGACGGTTTTCTGACCAGAAAGCGATACGCCAGATAGCCGCCGAAAAGAGTGAGCCCCAGAAAAAATGCAGTGACGGCGACAATGACACTGAGTTCAGTAGGCGCGACACCCGCTATCGCCTTTTCACCAATTAACAAATCTGAGAGAAACATTATTGTAAACGGCAGGCTGCCGATACAGAGCAGCGTACCAAAGATGCCAATCGCGCGGTTCATGTGATTTTGTCCTTACGCGCTATTGTTCTACACAGTACAGTCGGCGCGCGACGTCACACGTGCTGGGGCCGTTGTTCCTGTGCGCGGTATTGGCACTTGAAGCGTCACCAATATATCCAGACTGGCCTGCCGAAGCCGACGTCCATGCCTGGCAACTAGCCGGTGAAGAATTCGAGGTATAACTCAGATAGAGGCCTACCCAGACGGCATGCGCAGTATCATCAATGCTATTGCCACCAAAGAAATCAAGAACTCCATTATCAAAAGATTTTCCAATCAGCTTAGATCTGTCCGAGCGAATGTAGTTTCTTTGCGGCACCATCGGCCAATCGACCATCTGACTAGAATCAGAGCACCAATTCACCGAGCAGGCGATGCGATTTGTACCTTCAGATAAATATGCCTTGTAAGTGCCGGTCGTTGGCTTATTTGCATCGCTGGTACATTTCGCGTCCGCACCTGATATGCCGCCGAGATTGCCAGTATACGCAGTTGCCGTGACAAATATGCGCTTACCTGTCAGCACATTTATGGTGGCTGTGCCGGTGCCACCAGCAGTCGTTACGGTAACCGTATGGTTTGTAGCATTGGCAGAAACCGTGGGAGTTCCACTAATCACGCAACTTGTGCCGTTGACGTTCATGCCCGCCGGCAAGGCTGGGCTTGCGCTACAGGCAGTCACTGCACCGCCGTCAAGATTCAACGTCGGTGTGAGAGCCGTCATCGCCTGCCCCATCACCAAAATGAAAGGGGAGCCCGAATACGAAATCGCCGGGGCCACAGGGTTAACAGTGACGTTGATTGCGGCATTGGCGCTACCTCCTGCATTCGTCGCAGTCACCGTATGGCTGGTTGCCGCCTGCACCGCCGTGGGGGTGCCGCTCACTGCACAGGTGGTGCCATTTAAGCTCAGCCCCGCCGGCAAGGCCGGTGAAACTGTGCAGCTGGCGACCGCACCGCCACCCAGTGTTGGGCTGAGTTGCGTGATTGCGGTACCCTTGACATATGTGAACGGCGAACCAGTGTAAGAGATCGTCGGCGCCGGGGGATTTACAACCGTTATGTTAATCGAGACCGAGGCCGAGCCGCCAGCGTTGCTCGCCTGGATGCTGTGATTGGTGGCAGCCTGCGGCGCTGTTGGCGAGCCCGAGATCGCGCATGTGGTTGCGCCAAGCGTAAGCCCCGCCGGCAGCGCCGGCGAAACGGTGCAAGAAGTGACTGCCCCCCCGCCCAGCGTCGCATTAATCGCGGTAATGGCAACGCCGTTGGTAAAAGCGAACGGCGACCCGGTATAGCTGATCGTTGGCGGCTCAGTCTTGGCATCTGCCGTGGTCTGCTGCTGCTCAGCAGCGCAGGCGCCCAATATTGCGATCACCAGAGTTGAAAATAAGAAGTGAATTCTAAACCTATAATGTTTCATATGCATGTTAGCAACGATCAAGAATATTCGGGCCAATTTTTTTGAAGAATAACGACCACGGCTGAATTCTGCCGGTTACGATTTTTTTTTGGCCTAAACCAGTGGTCCAAAGGATACCATGACCATGAAAACATACAATACACTGAGTATATTGCTTAGCTTTGCCTTAATTCTAGGGCGCGGAGCGTGGGCCGAACATGAGATGACGCCCGCAGAAACCGAAAGCAAGGCCTACCGGGACATCGAGGCCTTCTGGAAGGCTATGGATAAGGCACAAAATTCAAAGCGGCCTTCAACGGCACAAACATTTCTGAAGTCGGCCCGTACCAAGCTGAAAAACATCAAGCGCAAAGATCCGGCGTTCGACGTTGCTCCCTTAGAGGCAGCGATTGAGGCAGCCAGTTCAGAAGCAGCGCCAGCGGCGAGTCCCGAACGCTCGCGTTGAGCAGACAAATCACCCGAGTTAAGGGCGAACTCGATTTTGCGCAGGGTTTCAGAAAAATGGCATGAAAAATATGGTTCATGGATACCCATAGTATGAGGAGATTTCCAAAATGATGAAAAGACTAAAAATTATCTTCGCAATTCTTATCACGTCATCGACGCTATTTGCGGCGGTTGATATGAATTCGCGCGAAATGAAAAATCTTGTAAAGGCAGTCGAAAAACTGCGCGAATCGAAGAGCGATACGAAACTAAAGTTCACGGGTGCGGAGAGCACCGCTAAGGCGAAACTCAAGGCTGCGAAGATAAAGAACTCAGGACCGGAAATCGACCGCCTCGCGGCCGAGATCGCAGAAATCAGCACGAAATACTGGGGCGGTGTCAATGCAGATCTCGATGCACAACGCGAGGCCGGCAAAACAGACCATGATTTCACCGTACTCATGCGCGAAATCGCACGCTGGCCGCAAAATTACTGGATCGATTGCAAAACAGAAGACGGTCGCGCAAAAGCTAAGGCGAGCCGGGCCGATTTTTCTGCCCGCGTCGATAAAGCCCTCGAAGACAGGTTCAAACCATATCTGTCAGGCAAGGCGGGCCGGGGTGGTGCGAGCTTCGGTAACGATATCAATAGAGAAATCAGTGTCATAGAAAAAGACCTGAAACCTATGAAATCGGGTGTGCTCTCATCGCACGGACCGACCGGCTATTCAAATTACAATAAGATTTTGGCCTGGCAGGCATACCTCACCGGACTTGCTCGCCTTTTCCCAAATGAGCCGAAATACCTAAACCTGCTGAACAAGATCAATGCCGAATTGGCATCGCTCGGCAGCGAAAGCACATTCGAGGAGCGCTGGCGCCAAAACGCTAAGGCACAAACTGCCAAGGTGCGCATGCCCGCTGCACGTAGCAATGACGCGGCAGTGATTTCTGAAGTGCGGAATGCTTTTAATAATTCGGGCAACACAGCGGAAATTCTGAAGATTAACCTCACGACTACCCAGTGGACGATCATTCGCAATCAGCTCACGAGCATCATTGAAGGGCGTACGCAAGAAGCGGCGATTGCGACGAAACAGGCAAATGGCGAATGCCTCTTGTATAACGTCACGATCTACCAGCAATACGACGGGTCAAATTATGGCCCGGCGCGCATGTATGGCTTCAGCAACGTTGAAATGGTCTGCAGCAATGCAAAGTGAGATGAAAGCAAAGCGTGGCGTTCGCCGGCACAATGCAGCCGGTATCGTGCTCTTGCTGATTGCCGTGCACGCGGTTGCGTGCAAGCCGCAGGCACGCGGGCAGAAAGTTACCTTCGCCGAGGCATGCAATGGTAACTACTTTTCACAGCGCGTAAAGGGAGACTATGTTGGGCCGCGCATCGCTTTTCCCGGCTATATCAGCCTCAGTGGCATGGGACTGCAAAGTGACACGCTGATGGTTGAACTCCATGAGACGCCTGCCAAAAAGGGCAAGCCAATACGAGTCAGTCTCTACACACACGGCGGCAAAAACTCAATCAATAAACTACCGTCACGCTACAAGCCGAGCGACCTTAAGATCAACGTCGAAACAGGTGAAGTTCTCACTTCTGAAGATAAGGTCATTGTGCACGGCGAACACATAGGCGGCCCTGGCGAGCCGCTGTGCCTCTTTAAGATTTTTGTGATTGAGAAGGGGTAGATACATTTGAGTTCGGGTCTCTTCACCGTGGTTGCATCATTTCGCCCTAAATTTCTGCTTCTGCTTCTGTCACCTGCAATGCTGGCGGGTTGCAAGCAGGATATCGGCGAACTTCTGCGCGATGCAAACCGATCAGCTGCCATCGCCAGCTATAAAGACCCGGCCCCGCTACCCAAAAGTGATATTAACGGTGATGGATACGCCGACATAGTGGTCGGGGCGTTCGCGGGTGGTAATCCGTTTGGGTCGGGTATTGCCTACGTGCTCTATGGCAGCGCGACGGGAATAAGTGCACCCGCAGCGAACAACTGCACCTACCCCGCCTGTACTGAGATTGAAAACCCTGAAGACGAAAATTCAGGTGGCTTCAACTCATTTGCAACTGCATATTCCATCGCGGGTGATGTGAATGGTGACGGGTATGCCGACATCGTCATCGGTGCCGCCAATAATGGTGTCGCCAACACACCAGCTGGCCTCGCCGATAACCGCGGTGCAATCTACCTCTTTTATGGTTCTGCCTCTGGTATCACCGCGTATCC
>JAKQXK010000202.1 GCA_029561505.1 Spirochaetota bacterium
CGGCAGTATCTGACGAAACAATCTTGAAGGCCGCCGAAACGGCGACCGAAGCTTACGGCTATTCGCATATGCGCCTGCCAAGCCGTGCCTACCATGACTCGCTCTTCATTGCGCGCATTGCGCCGATGGGAATGATTTTTGTGCCGTCGAAAAGTGGCTATAGCCACCGCAGCGACGAATACACTTCACCCGAAGAGATAGCACGCGGCGTTGAGATTCTTGCTCAGACGATGGCTGAGTTGTCTATCAAGTAGTTTAATGTGGGGTGAGCAAGCTAAGCCAATTGGGTCATTCCGCCTTCGCGGGAATGACCGCTTTTGGTTTTTTTCTTAAAGCGCCGCCAAACCTGCTTTCGCCACCTGCGTATCTTGTGCCGAGAGAGCGCCCGAGACGCCGATTGCGCCGATGATTTCGTCGTTCTTGACGATCAGTTCGCCGCCTTCGACGGGAATCACGTTTGACATGCTCAGAATCTTGAGGTTCATGCCGCCTTTTTCTACGGCTTCTTCGAACGCTTTGGTGGCGCGCCGAAACTTGACAGATGTCAGGGCCTTCTGTTGGCAGATCTCGATGGAGCCTAACTGCGTGTTGTCCATTTTTTCGAGCAGCACGAGATTCGCGCCTGAGTCATAGATGGCGATCGCCATGTGCCAGCCGTTTTTCGTAGCTTCGGCCTGCGCGGCTGCGACAATTTTTTTCGCCTCAGCAAGTGTTATGGGTTTACCGTACGTCATGGTTAAGCATCAATGCTGCAATTGCTGTGGCAATCGTTAATTGAACCTGTCATGTCTCAAGCTTTGCCCCATGATAACCGCCGTTCGCATGAACGCTTTAAATTTATCAAGCCAATGCGTGTTCTTGTGGCCAAGCGAACTGTAAAAGGGTTCACCGTCGACATCGGCGAAGGTGGGGTTTCATTTATCGTCGACACAATGCTGCATAAAGGCAGCGTAACGGTCGAAATTCCCGACGTGCAATTGACGCTTGAGGGCCAGATTCTGGGTTACCAGCCCACATCAGACGCCGGCCTTTACCGCCACCACATGCAGTTCAAGACACCATTGCGCACCGCCGTGCTCGAACAAATTCTGACTTAGTTTGCGACTTTTCTTTCGCCTTGACGGGGCGTGAGTGTGCTTGTCTTGACGGTCATGCTATCACCTTTCTGGGGCGAATTCTTTGGCACGATGGTGCTCATTATTCTCGGCAGCGGCGTTGTCGCAGGTGTGCTGCTCGAAAAATCAAAAGCGCAGAATGCAGGGTGGATAGTCATCACAGCGGGCTGGGCATTTGCAGTGACTCTCGGCGTCTTCACGGCGAAAGCCTTTGGCAGTGCAGACGCGCACCTCAACCCGGCGGTCACTCTCGCATTCGCTATTAAATCTAACTCATGGCATAATGTGCTGCCTTACTTCGGCGCGCAGTTCGCCGGCGCATTTGCTGGTGCAATCGTCACGTGGCTGCAATATTTGCCGCATTGGGGTGAAACAAGAAATGCGGATCTCAAACTTGCTGTATTCTCGACGGGTCCGGCAATTCGGCACCCGCTTGGTAACGTTATCAGCGAGATCTTGGGCACGCTCGTGCTCATTGTCGGTATCTACGCCATTTTTTCACGCGGCACCGGTGGCATTAGTGCAGGCATGGGGCCGTTTCTCGTCGGCATTCTCGTGTGGGCAATTGGCCTCTCGATGGGCGGCACAACCGGTTATGCAATCAATCCGGCGCGCTATCTTGGGCCGCGACTCGCGCACGCCCTATTGCCGATAGCCGGCAAAGGTTCGTCTGACTGGCGCTATGCGTGGGTGCCGGTGGTCGCACCGCTGGTTGGTGCGGCGATTGCGGGGTGGTTGCTCAAAGGGTTGCCTTGAAGCATATATTTCTTCTCTTTATCCGCATCTAAATGAAAATCGCCACGTGGAATTGCGGCGGCGCTCTGCGCAAAAAAGTTGAAATCTTGCAGACTCTGCAAGCAGACGTCTATGTTGTTCAGGAATGCGAAAAGCCAGACGAATCTCAAGGCAACTCTTCCTACGGTGAATTCTGCGCAAATTCAATCTGGGTCGGCGACCTGCACTACAAAGGTCTTGGCATTTTTGCCAAGGCCGGTATCTCATTAGGTCGAAAAGATTGGCCCGACCACAGTCTGAAATACTTTCTCGCAGCGCGAATTAACGACACTTTCGACCTAGTGGGTATGTGGGCACATAGGGCGAATTCACCCACATTTGGCTACATTGGCCAATTGTGGAAATACCTGCAGTTTCATATTGATAAAATGGAGAATGTGATTCTTGCCGGCGATTTGAACAGCAACGTGCGCTGGGACAAATGGGACAGATGGTGGAACCACTCAGACGTCGTGCGCGAACTCG
>JAKQXK010000226.1 GCA_029561505.1 Spirochaetota bacterium
TGGCAGGGTACAATCAGGCGCGGGCAACGCTCGCCGGCGGTGCCGCCGCAATTCAATTTTCGAAGCCGGCTAGTGTATTCCTACACGGGCCGACTGCGCGTATTGGTAGCGGTGTAACATTTCGTCTCTCAGAGGCGTGGCAATTCAGAATACATGGATATTACCAAATCGCTTATACCTTTGCATCTGAGCAAATCTGGAGCAATACGCCAAAGAACGTAGCCACGCATGATGTTTATCTGCTTATGTCTCTCGGTTACGGTTTCTGATAGTCACAAGTCGCCCTCAGCCGCCCGTTAGTTCTTCGAACTATTCTGCGACGTTTGTGGCTTCGAGGCGGCGCGTAGCGGAATCTCAACCCGCGCGACCGTCTCGTTTTCGTAATTGGTCGAGATGGTGAGCGCGCGGGGGTCAATCGCGCTCGATTTGAGAGCGCTCATGCACATGAGAATACCGAGGCCAGCGCCTTCGGTTTCATCGATATTCTCCATGATGAACTCGGCGATGTTTTCGCACTCCATCGCCTGCTTCATCTTCAGTCGCACGCGCCGGTCTTCGTCTTTTGACATGGGCAGATTATTTCGCACTTCGATGACCATACGGTCGGCACCAAAAAATATTTTGGTGACGACACTCAGCCTTGCGTCCCGCGACTTGATGCCGTAAGAGTGCGCCATCGACTCGCTGACGCTGGCACGAAAAATCTGCATACCGCGTTCATAGTCTTCGGCTTTTTCCATGTCAAGACCGTGTTCTTGAAACATGATTTTCTTGAAATTGGCTTTAGCAGCGTTCACGGTCAGCTCTTTCAGAATCAACCCCACAGCCGAAGCGAGTTCGGGCCGATTATACTTGCCAAGCACCTTTTTGACAAAATCGCGTATGAAAGCTTCAGTAATCGGAATAAAACCATAGGCGCGCAAAACCATCGGGCGCCCGCTTTCGACGCTGATGTCTGAAGCACGGGCGATGTGATCAGGTATAGATACTTTGGGGGCACCCATCGGTGCCCGCACGCCGCAGACTTCTGTCGCCATGTCGAGAATTTTCCCATTTGGCTTGCGACGTGCCGGCTCGGGTATTCGCCTTACGCCCTCGGCTGCCTGCGATTATCTTTACAGCCTGTTTGCGACGCACAAAAGGTCTCATGGCGCGAACTGAATTTCTCTTCGACAAGAACCAAGAACCCCACCTCGCCCGCACGGCCGCTATCTTAAAGAAGCATCCCGAGATGCGCAAGTTCATCGGCAAAAAAAACCCGTGGAGTGCGTTGGTGATTCTGTTCACCGTATCGCTGCAGATTACGCTGGCATGGTTTCTGCGCGAACAAGAATGGTACATCATTTTGCCCGCCGCCTGGCTCGTGGGCACGATTATTAACCACAGCTATATTGGCCTTTTGCACGACGCCTCGCATGGCCTCATCTTTCGCGGCAAATTCTGGAACGACGTCTTTGGCCTGATCGTCAACGCACCGATGCTGGTACCTTCTTATGTGTCGTTCAAAAAATACCACATGAAACACCACGCGTTTCAGGGTGTCTATGAGCTCGATGCGGATTTACCCGCGTTATGGGAAGTCAAGACCGTAAAGAACATCTGGTACCGCAAGTTGCTCTGGCTGGCCTTTTACCCTCTGATTCAGACCTTGCGCACCATGCGCGTACGCGAGGTGGCGTTTTTCGACGGCTGGGTGCTCGCGAACTGGATCACCACATTCGCAACGGATTTTCTCGTATTCTACTTCATGGGCCCAATGGCATTTCTTTATATCGCGCTGTCATTTTGGTTTGGGTTCGGCCTCTCGATCGTCGGCGGCCGCCTCATACAAGAGCACTATATGGTCGCTGAGCCGCAAGAAACGTACAGCTATTACGGCCCGTTGTCTTTGGTCTCATGCCATGTGGGATATCACAACGAACACCATGACTTTCCTTCTGCTGCATGGAGCTACCTGCCACAGATTCGCGCCGCCGCACCTGAGTTCTACAATAACATCAAGTATCACACTTCTTGGGGCGCGCTGGTGCTGAAGTTTATCTTCGACAAGAACATGTCGCTCGCAAACCGCGTGGTGCGTAAAGAGCGCGGCGGCGTGGGTCTCGACGATGAAGTTATTCCTGACGTAAGAATTGCCAATGCTTAAAAGATTTGTGCCTTTGGCACAAATCTTTTAAGCCAAAATAAACATGATCGAACGATACTCCACTCCCGAAATACGCAGGCTTTGGTCGCTGCAGCGCAAGTTTGAAGTCTGGCGCGATATAGAAATTGCGGCGTGTGAATACTGGCACACAAAGGGAAATATCACCGATGCCGAGCTGAATGATATTCGCACTAAATCTACCTTCACAGTTGAACGCATCAGCGAAATTGAAGCAGAAATTCATCACGATGTGATCGCATTCTTGACCGCGCTCGCTGAGAACATTGGGCCGGCGTCGCGCCACGTTCACTTTGGTCTGACGTCTTCTGACGTCGGCGACACCGCACAGATGCTGCTGCTCGTAGAGGCCGGCGAGCTCATTCGCAAGGCGATGCGTGGCCTTTTGCAGGCGATCTACAAACTTGCCGTTGACCACAAAGACCTGGTGGTCGCCGGCCGAACGCATGGTGTTCATGCAGAACCGACGACGCTCGGCCTCAAGTTTCTCGGACACTACGCTGAGCTTCACCGCGCCGACGCGCGACTCGCGCATGCGATTGAAGACTGCCGTTATGGAAAAATCTCGGGTGCAGTAGGCACCTATTCGCAGATGCCGCCCGAACTCGAAGCTTATGTGCTGAAGAAATTTAACCTGAAACCCGAAACGGTCAGCACGCAGGTGATACCTCGCGATCGACATGCATATTTTTTGCAGGCGATTGCACTGACCGGCCAGGCGCTCTACAGATTGATGCAAGAGATTCGGCTGTTGCAGCGTACCGAAGGCCGCGAAGTTGAAGAGCCATTTCAGAAGGGCCAAAAGGGTTCGAGCGCGATGCCGCATAAGCGCAACCCTATTCTCGCCGAGCGCATTTGCGGCCTGGCGCGTGTGCTTTCGGGTTATGCCACAACGGCTGAATACAATATACCGCTGTGGCATGAGCGCGATATTTCACACTCGGGTGCCGAACGTGTGATATTGCCCGATGCGACCGCGCTCGTCGAATATATGCTGATCAAATCTCAATTTGTCATTGAAAATCTGCAGGTGCACCCAAAGAATATTGAGCGGGTGCTCGATGCGACGCATGGCCTGCTGTTCTCGTCACGGGCGCTTCTGACCGTGACTG
>JAKQXK010000260.1 GCA_029561505.1 Spirochaetota bacterium
CCCAGCCCAGCAGCGTGCCTGCGCGCGTGACACGGTATGCGACCAAAAACGCAGTATCGATGCGCTCGTGCGCCATCTTTGATGCGCGCTGCACCTGCTCGGCGGTGAGGTAAACCGATTGCCGTTTGACGTTGTCGGCCGACGGGAAAACCGACTGCACAGCTTCGGGAAAGGTGCGAATGACGCGGGCGCTGAGCTGAGGGCACACCCCAAGAATGAGGATTGCGAACAGAATGCGCTGCACGATTCGAGGTAGCATGGCCTTGTCTCTAATAATAATGAGAGTTATTCTCAGTTAGACATGGCGTCAAGAATTACCTGCCGGGCGGGCAACCGCCCAGCAGTCGCCCTATTAAAAGAGGTAACCGAGGCCGAAATTGAGCTGGTTGACTCCCGTTTCGGCTTTATTGCTGTAGATCGAATAATCGACCTTGGCGATTATCTGGCGAATCGGTTTGTACGCCAGGCCAAAGGTCAGCACATCCTGTTTGTAGCGTGCGTCGAGCACGTTGCCGGCTGCCACTTTGTATTGCGTATCGATTTTCTCGACGCGAATGTGCGGGTAGAGTTCTTGTTCGGTTTCGAAAAACCTCAGGACATCATAACCCACTTCAACGTACGCGCCATACATCTGGTCTGCAGGCCCGATTCCCGTACCTGCATTACGCAGCCTGTCTGCCCCGGTCAGGTTGGCAAAACTGACGACTGAGCGCAGATAAAGGCCTTTGATACGCACATCGGCGTGCGCATCGGCGATGGTTGTTTCATGCACGTGCAGGTCGGCCTGGCCGCTTTTGCCATAATATGCCGAAACCCCGAAAGTGCTGCCGGCCACACCGCTATAATCGACCCGCAGCACGCCAGAAAATTCATTTGCTATCGCTTCAGCCCCTCTTTGCCGGCCACCTCGAAAGCCCTGCGAGGTGAAATTAGGGGATTTTACGCCAGTCGTTGGGTCTGATGCCGCGTTCATGCTGCTGACGCCGTAGAGTTTGTACGAAAAATCACCGATCTGGCCGAAGATGCCGGCGCCGTTTTCACGCCATGTGCTCGGCATAATGAGTGTTTCCGTGAGAGGGCGCGTCGAGGCCAAGAAGGTCGGCGCTTCGTGCATTTCGTTATAGATACCCATTGGTAAGAGCATGAGCCCAGCCTTAAAGTTCAGCATCGGGTGGTGCAAATAGTCGATGGTCGCGAACTCGGTGTAGACGTTGCCGCCATTGCCGGCGTGTTCAAATTCGATTTCTGAGTTGAAGACAAATTTGTCGTTAAACTTGTAGCCGGCATAGATGATCTGCCGCACCGAATCGATTTTGTCGTTCTGGTTCGAATCATTGCCCGATTCGTTGCTGCGGGCATATTTATTATAGAGAAACTCACCATAACCACCGATCGAAACACCCTGATTGATCTCGTACACTTTCGACGCAGCCGGGCCATAACCATAACGTCCGCTTTCTTTGGCCGCGGGAAAAAGTTCTCGCCCGGCTTTGAGTTTTTCCACCTCTTCGGCAAGAATCTCTATCTTTCTGTCTTGCTCTGAGATGGGCCCGGTCGCGGCAGGTTTTTCTGCGGCGTTGGCCCTGGTCGCCGGCTTTTGCTGCGCCCAAACGGCGCCTGAAACACTTAGAAAAGAAATAAAGATCGTTTTTTTCATGAATTACCTCAAAAAAACCCGCATCAAGCGAGTGAATATGAGAACAATTCTCATCTATGAGTCTCCGCGTAAACCGTTTTTGCAACCTGTCAGCGATCAACCCATTCGAGCACTTCGCTGAGTGGCATTGATGTCACGACGGTGTGGTAGACTCCCTTTTCGAGAAACCACACCGAACGAAACGCACCGGCGAAATTCACGCGGTATAGCCGTGCGGCCGCGCGGCGGCCCTTATTGCCGGCAATTGTCAGCCCGCGTTCGGGCACGAGTTTTAGGCCATAATCCCTGACCTGCGTATAATAGGTCTGGTAGGGCAGGTTCTCATAATAAGCCGTAAAAGCGGGAATA
>JAKQXK010000262.1 GCA_029561505.1 Spirochaetota bacterium
TCTTCCGATCTGATCGTGTCAAATATGACGGGGCTTTTCAACGCGGCCCCCTCATTTGCCGTTGCGATTCGTCTAACTGAGGCCGCGACACCAGCACCAATCGGGACAGACGATGTCTGGACAGGCACAGCGCAACAGGGCACGGCACTGACGCTTAATTGCTCGAACTGGCAATCGAGCACGAACGCGATTCAAGGTGCAGCCGGCCAATCGAACATGACGAATTTCGACTGGACCAATAAAGCCAGTGGACCTTGTGATGTGCCTAAGCGCATCTATTGCTTTGCCATTCCGTGATGGTGGGCTTACCCAGGCGGCGCTCCCCCACAATTCTCGTCAGATTGACCCGACCCTATAATTAGACCCATGGAAAAGCTTCCGTGGGAAGACCAGTTCATTCAGAGCATCCCTGCGATTGTAGCAGGGGGAGAAACCGAAGAGCGGGCAAAACAGCTCTTGCAAGACTATATCCGCCTTGCGAGAACCACGGCCATGCCCGAAGCGCTCGACTTCGAGCACCACCCTGAGCTCGCTGCGACGGCGTCGCCGTACCTCGGCCGCGACGAAGAGATTCACGACCTGATGCTCGCGATTGTGACACCGTTACTCAGTCGCTTCAAAGTCACGGGCCTCGAAAATTTTGAGAAGGTTATACCGTCTCTCACGACCTGCGGCGTAACTCTTGTGGCGAACCACCTGAGTCTGTTTGACGCTGCAGTGGTTTACGCTCTGCTGCACCGCGAGCCGCACCTGAAGCAATATGCCGAAAAGATTTTTTTCATCGCGGGTCGGCTTGTTTTCACGTCAGACTACAGCCGTGTTGCGGGCCGCATGTTCCATTCGATGCTCGTGGCGTCGCCGCGCGACATGGCAGAGAACGAACCCATCAAGCGCGAACTCGCGCGGCTCAATATTCGTTCGTTTAAAGAAGGCAAAGAACGGCAGCGCCACGGGCATCTGCTCGTGCTCTACCCCGAAGGCACGCGCAGCCGTGACGGCAAGATGGGGCAGTTTCATGGCGCGCTCTATAACTATCTCGAGGGCACTGTGGTGTTGCCGATCGCAATAACAGGGGCCGACAAGATTTTACACTCGCACAGTTTTACTTTTGAGCTCACCGATGGCAGCATGACGCTCGGCGAGCCAATTTTCGTAGGGCCTGCGGATGCAGCACCGCGGGATATAATCAACCTTGATGCAGATTCGCTCGCCAGAGAGACGCGCAAACAAGAAGCGATGGACACCATCGGCCGCAAGGTCGCCGCGATGTTGCCCGAAGACATGCGTGGGGCATATGCCAGCGCGCCGTAGCGCCCACCCCCCACTCGCACCTGCGGCGCACTCTGCCCAGACGCAGATTGAAAGGTGGCAACGCCTCAAAGTCGCGAGCCTGCTCTTCATTGCAGCGAGCATTTTTCTAGCCATCGCGCACGCGACGCGAGAAATTATCGTGCCGTTTGTCATCGCCGTCTTTCTGAACTATGCGATCTCACCCGTCGTCAAAAAGCTGCAGAGTTCGCTCAAGATACCGAGACTCGTTTCTACCGGGCTCACCGTCGCGTCGGCCTTGCTCGTCGCCGGATTGATCGTTTTTCTGGCAGTGGTATCGTTGTCGGGGGCTTTTCGCAGTCTTGAACAGTACCACCACCGCATTCTCGATCTGTTTCATGAAAGTGCCCTGCTGCTGAATCGTTGGCTGTTGCCGGTACAGGTCACCATCGACCCTGCGACACTCGCGGCTTCTCTGAAAAAACTTCCGTTTCTTGCCTGGGCGCGCAGCGTCTCGTCGGGAGTGCTCGAGTTCTTCGGACAAACCATTTTGGTGGCGCTCTTTTTTGTGTTTCTCGTTGCAGGCACGCGGCTCAAAAGGCCCGCGGCCGACCGCCCTGGCAGCATATCTTTCGCGGTGAACGACAAGATCGCACGCTATCTGGCTGTAAAATTTTTGACTTCGTTTATTACTGGCGTCTTGGTCGGTATCGTGCTCGCGATTCTACAGATCGATCTTGCGGTGCTCTTCGGCCTGCTCGCATTTTTACTCAATTTTATACCCAGCATCGGGTCGATAGTGGCGACGCTTTTGCCTTTGCCCGTAGCCTTCTTACAATGCGGCACTGGCTGGCAATTTGCCCTCGCGCTCGCGATACCGGGGTTGATCCAATTTATTATCGGCAACCTCATCGAGCCGCGTATCATGGGCGAGTCGCTCGGCCTGCACCCCGTCGTCGTGCTGCTGTCGCTGCTGCTCTGGGGCTTTCTGTGGGGTGTGCCGGGAATGCTGCTGGCGGTGCCCATAACGGCGGTGCTCAAAATTGCTTTTGAGCGGCATGACATCACACAGCCTTTGGCTCGTTTGCTAGAGGGGCGGGCGCAATAGCTCTTTACCCGGTGATAAGCGGCTCTGATTTTCCTACGTGGTCGAAAAGCCGCGGCTAAGAATCGGAGTCGTCAACTACCTGAACGCATACCCCTTGTGGGCAGCTATGGATTTTCATAGCGAGGTTGAACTTGTTCATGGAGTGCCTTCATTTCTGGCGAATGAAATACAATCGGGCCGCCTCGACGCCGCGCTTATTTCGTCGGTCGAATACCTCAGGCACCCGCAGGGTTTCGTTTACCATGATGCGCTCTGTATCGCCGCAACGCGCGAATCGAAGTCCATTCGCCTGTTTCTGCCCGATACTGCCTTGCCGTTTGCCACTGCATTGAATAAGTTGCACACGATCCTTACCGATATCTCTTCGCGCAGTTCGGTCGCGCAACTGAGTGTTATTCTAGACCACCTCGCCATATCGCCCAGGCTTGAAGAGGTCACCGACGCCACAGATCGCGTCGCGGTGCTTCGGGGCGGCGAAGCGCTGCTCACGATTGGCGACACGGCGCTGGCGCATATAAACGAACCTTCGTATGACCTGCAGCAAGAATATTTTCAGCTCTTTCAACACGGTTTTGTTTATGCGCTTTGGGTGATGCGCGAAGACAAGCGCGCAGTGCTCGAACCCATTCTTGCAGCAGCATATCAACAGTATAATGAGGATATACCCCGTTACCTGAAACTCGCGGCCGAACGCTTTGGCTTTTCGCCTGGCTTCACGCAGACCTATCTCACAGAGACGATTCAGCACGTGCTTTCACCCGAGCGAAAGGCTGATCTGCAATTTTTTGCCGGCAAACTGAAGAGTCTGCCCTGAATCGGGGGACAAAAGCCCCCGATTCATGGCATTTGGCGGCGCCGGCCGTTAGGTCAATCAGCTTTGTGGTCGCTCATTGCGCAGAGTGTCGAGCTCTGTAATGAGTCGACCGAGATCGCCCATACCTTTCGCACGGTAGACACCCCGCAGAAATGCTTTCTTATCGAGCAGATAAAAGTTTTCGGTGTGCAGAAAATCGCGCAGGTCGCGATTGATATCTTTAGTGAACGTGTCGGCATTGAAAGCGGTGCGCGCCATTTTGAAAACTTCGTCTTGTGGGCCGGTGAGAAACACCCAGTTGTCGCTGGCGATCGCATATTTAGAGCGAAAGGCTTTGATCACCTCTGGGGTGTCTTTTACCGGGTCGACCGATACCGAAATAATCTGCAAGTCGTCTTGTTTCTTGATCAGCTTCAGAAGGCTGCGCATGTTCGCAGTCAGCATCGGGCAAATGCCATGGCATGAGGTGAAGTAAAAATTCACGAGCACATATTTACCTTTGAGTGATTCTGTGGCAAAGGCTTTGTTCTCATGAGTCGTGAATGCCATGGGTGGCATTGTCTTCAGGTCAGCGGGCAAAGCACCAGCTGCCGCAGGCCACCACGGTGTCATATACTTGCCCTTGAAATAGGGCAACACACCGGCGACGGGTTCAAAATAAGCGGTGATATCTGCTTCAGGTTGCGGGCTCCCCTTGCACGAAAGCAATACGCTCAGAAGAAATGCGCCCGACATACCCATCACGAATCTGGCCGGTTTCACAGCGGTATATCCTTCTCT
Source organism: Spirochaetota bacterium (assembly GCA_029561505.1). GTDB lineage: Bacteria > Spirochaetota > Leptospiria > Turneriellales > Turneriellaceae > Turneriella. The sequence goes on from JAKQXK010000262.1 coordinate 3,972, forward strand.
GCTAAAGATTGATTCTGTTTGAGTTTAGCCTTTTCTTGCGTAACCGGGTTGCAGAGTTTGCTGCCCGGCAGACCATACGCCGCACCTTCGGCGGTAAAGGCCTGGCTCGTATAAATTTGCCCCGTCTGGCGAAAAATTTTCGACACGAGCAACTTGCCGTCGCCGTTATATTTTTTGTATTCGAACACCTGGCCGTTGTCATGGTAGGTGAACTGGTCACCCGTGTAGTTGCCCGTCTTGAAATGGCTGATGAATTTCAGCTTGCCGTTTTCATACCAGCCTTGGTGTGTGCCGTGCTTCTGAC
>JAKQXK010000263.1 GCA_029561505.1 Spirochaetota bacterium
AGATACAGACCTACTTTGAAAAAGAAAACCCGCTCGGGCAGCCGTTCGCATTCGCGATGCTGCGTCTCGGTGATGCCACGTCGTTTGTGCTCGGCGTCTCGGGTTACCTCATAGGGCTCTGGCAAGACCACCGCCGCTTCACGGGTGCGGGTGCTGCCGCGACGCAGGCGGTGCTGCTGAACGGCGGCTTCGTGGGTTCTCTCAAGGTGATTACCGGCCGGCACCGGCCCGGCGAAACTGCATCGGCCGACGATTTTTTTCCCGGGTGGGACGAACGCGTCGATAATTTTCGCTTTCGCCATTCATACCCGTCTGGCCATACCTCGAGTTCGTTTGCGTTCGTCGCGTCGCAGCACGCCTATTACCCCGAGCACAAATGGATTCCCTGGCTGGGTTACCCCATAGCAACAGCGATTGGCATCGGCATGATCGAAGGTGACTACCATTGGACATCAGAAGTCATCGCGGGCGCGATTATCGGCACAACGATCGGTTACACGACCGGCAAAAACTTTCGTGCTGAATATGACCGCCGCCAGAACGGGGTTTCAGAAGACGAGGTGGATGCATACCGTCGAAAGAACAAGCCGCTGAGTTTCATTATTTCACCCTCGGTGGGTAACGGCAGGTATACCCTTGCTGCGACCTGGTATTGGTAGCCAAAAGGCTGACGCGCAAGACTCAGCTGCGTGGCTGTTCACGGCCAAACGCAAAGGTTTTTCCCGCTGAGAGGTATGGCCCCCAGTTCTGGTAGGTATTGAGGCCGTACACTGTGGCTGAAAGTGACAAGATGAGAAAGGTATTTCTGTCGATGAACTCGGCAAAGCCTAACGTTACCTGCAGCCCATAGACGATCGGCTGGTCGGTTTCACGGCTGCCGAGCGCCTTGAAGCGGCCATGATAGAATTGGTTTACCTCGGCAAACAACACCGACGAATCATGGTCATAGTCGCGCACGACCCATTCGACTGACGCGTTGAACTCGAGCATGTCGCCGGGGTTGTCGGCCACGATACCCGAAGGTGCGTGAAAAAATCTGCCGAAGGTGCCGACGTACCAGAAATTCAAGTTAATCACGACGGGCCTGAACTCCCACATGATATTCGGCCCCAGGTGAACCTCAGTCATCAGGTTGCCGAACGTACGCCTGCCCGTTCGATCGCTGAGATCGACAATGCCCGATGGCACCTTCACCATGCTGAAGAACAGCACCGAAGGTATAAACACCGATTCATGCGTTTGTTCATGCACAAGATAACGCGACCAGGCCGATGCGTCACCCAGGCCTGCCCGAGGGCCATCGATCTCGCGCGAATTATCGTTGATCACAATGGGAAACGGCACCGCGTCGATTTCCCATTTTTCTGTGAGCCCATAAGTCAGCTGGTGGTTCAGCGTCATATTCTGGTCGGCAACCGACGCGTCGATCACCTGCTTCTGGCCATTGCCATCGTAGCGAGCGCGCGTCATATTCATGAGCGTAAAGTTCTGAAATACAAAAAGCCCTTTCGCGGTCATGTTGCACGAATCTGTCGTGATAGGGTCGGTGACCATGAGGTCCCATTTGTTGTCGCGCCGGTCTGCCGTACCCGGTTCCCAACGGATAGAATACGCTGTACTACTGCAAAGCAGCAGTACAGCGATCATCCTACCGCATTGCTGCATCGGGCCGCAGGTCAGGCAAATGCCCGGTTAACCGCTGAAAACAGAGCTTCGATCGATGCACGCGAAATGTTCGGGCTGACTCCGACACCGTAGAATGTCGTCTTGTCATCTCTTTCAATCTGTATGTACGCAATTGCCCGCGCATCAGATCCTTCGCCCAGCGAATGTTCGCTGTAGTTTTTAATCTGAAAAGCCGTCTTGCCACCTGAGGCCGTGCGAATCGCGTCGCGGGCTGCATCGAGCGGGCCATTGCCCTTGCCGGTGTACTCCGCATTGCCTGCAGTCAAAAAGCCGGGTCTATCAGAATGAATCTTCAGCTTCAGATTCACTTCACCGCTGTCTGGCTTTTCTTCGATGGCCGAGATGCCAGCGAGTTCAAGCGGAGATTTGCGTTTCAGGTATTCATTCTCGAACGCCGTGTTAATTTCGGACGGCATGACCTCGCCGCCCTGCTTCTCGGCGATCACCTGCACGACGCGAGCAAACTCGGGGTGCATCGTCTTTGGCAATCGGCAGCCGAAGTCGTGCTCCATCACGTAGGCGACACCACCCTTGCCCGACTGTGAATTTATGCGAATGATTGATTCATACGTGCGGCCAATATCATGCGGATCGATCGGCAGATACGGTACGGCCCACGTGACGGGTGCTGCACCCTGCTCTGCTGTCTTTCGCTTCGCAAGGCCCTTGTTGATCGCATCCTGGTGCGAGCCTGAGAATGCAGTGAACACCAACTCGCCGACATAAGGGTGGCGCTTGTGGATATCCATGCGCGTCGTGCGCTCATAGACCTCTGCAACCTGGTTGATATTCGAAAAATCGAGCTTTGGGTCAACGCCTTGCGTCAGCAT
>JAKQXK010000269.1 GCA_029561505.1 Spirochaetota bacterium
TTTGCCGAGGTAAAGCACGACCCACCGATGATGAGTCTCGACAACGCGATGAATATTGACGATCTCAAAAACTTCCATGAACGTTTGCTGAAGGCCGGCCTCGCTGACCCCATATACCATGTTGAGCCGAAGTTTGACGGCCTGGCAATAGACCTGGTTTACGAAGACGGTGTGCTTGTTGTAGGTTCAACGCGCGGCGACGGCGAAGTCGGTGAAGACATTACGCACAATGTCAAAACCGTGAAAAATATTCCGCTGCGGCTAATGCTCGACAAACCGCCGAAACGGCTGACCATACGCGGCGAGGTCATCATTAAGCTGTCAGATTTTCAGAAGCTGAACGAGCGGCAGGCAAAAGAAGGCAAGAAGCTCTTTGCTAACCCGCGCAACACTGCAGCGGGGGCGCTGAGACAACAAGACTCTGCGCAGGCGAAAGACAAGATGCTGTCGTTTTTTCCTTACACTCTGGCGAAAATTGAAGACAATAAAAACCGATTCACCAAAGATCTTCGCCAGCAAGATACAATCTGGAAATCGGTTTTGCCTGCTCTTGGGTTCAAGACATCGAACTACCACACGACGACCAATTTTGCAGGGGTTGCGAAATATTACGAAGAGATGATTACAAACCGCGCGAACGTCGAATACGATCTCGACGGTCTCGTCATCAAGCTCAACGACACAACCGAATGGGAGAATTTTGGCGCGACGACCAAAGCGCCGCGTTGGGCAATCGCCCTTAAGTTTCCCGCGCGCGCAGGGGTGACGAAACTCGAGCGAGTCGTGTACCAGGTTGGGCGCACTGGCGTCGTGACGCCCGTCGCAGAACTCACACCAATCAATCTGGGTGGTGTGATGGTCGCCCGGGCTTCACTTCACAACGCCGATGAGATCGAACGCCTCGATCTGCACGAAGGCGACTACGTAGAAGTGGTGCGCTCGGGTGACGTGATTCCGAAGGTGATTGGCGCAAAACCCGAAAAGCGGGCGAAAAAGGCAAAGAAGGTTGTGTTCGTGAAGAAATGCCCTTCGTGCGGTAAGCCGCTCGAGCGCGAAGATGTCTTCTTTCGCTGTGTCAATGCCGACTGCCCCGAAATGAACGAAGCTTTCTTGCAGTTTTTTGTCTCTAAAAACGGCCTGGATATCGAATCGTTGGGGGCTGAATGGGTAGCGAAACTGTACCAGAACAAGGTGATATCCGACTATGCTGATCTGTTCGCGATCACCAAAACCGACCTCTTGCAGTTCGAAGGTATGGGCGAAATTCTTGCCGCCAAAATTCTGCAATCGATCGACGCGCGCCGCAGGGTGTCATTCACAAAACTACTGACGGCAGTCGGCATACCCAACGTCGGCGAACACGTGGCTTCGATTCTGGCCGAACATTTCGAAAGCCCCGAAAAGCTGGCCGATGCGACCGAGACCGAACTGACTTCGGTGCATGAAATTGGCCCCGGGACAGCCGCGTCGGTGCAACAATGGTTCGCAGACAAGGTGAACACGGCCCGCTTGAAAAAACTCGCCAAAAACGGCGTTGAAATTATTCGCGAAGAGCGCAGGCAAGTCTCTGACGTCTTTGCGGGCAAAAGCTTTGTTTTTACAGGTACATTAACGCAGTTCACACGCGACGGCGCAGAGGCAGAGGTAAAGGCGCGGGGCGGCCGGGCTTCTTCGTCAGTCAGCAAGAAGACCGACTTTGTCGTGGTCGGCACAGACGCTGGCAGTAAAGCGCAGAAGGCAAAAGAACTCGGTGTGCCGATAATCAGCGAAGTTGAGTTTGCCAAAATGCTTTAATTTCGCTGTTCGCGCCAATAAGCTATGCGCTTAAGCCCTTAGCTTATTGGCGCCATGAAAGCAGTCACTACAGACTTCACCCGCCCCATCTGGGAATCTCTCGGCTGGGAATCATTTGGCGTCGACGACCGGGTCGAAATCAAGTCGGTCACGCAAGACAGCCGCGAAGTGAAAAAGGGTTCGGCCTTTTTTGCCTACGACGGCAGCAAGGTCAGCGGCAAAGACTTTATCTGGGAGGCTTTTGACAAACAAGCCGCCGCGGTTTTTATCGATCGTGAATACAAAGACGAAATTTTTCGCGATGCGCGCTACAATACGCACCTGCCCATTTTTTTCACCCCTGATTTTCTGCGCGCGGCGGGCAGAACAATTTCATTCTTTTTTGGCGAGCCCACTCGTTACATGGCGAGTGTCGGGGTTACGGGCACCAATGGCAAAACGACGATTGCGCATTCACTTTACCAGGCTCTGAACCAACTCGGCAAGTCGTCGATGTATATCGGCACGTTGGGTATGGAGGTCTCACGCCATAAGACGGTCACCGGTATGACGACGCCAGACACCGTGACTCTGCAGGGTATGTTGCACCAGGGGCAAAAGCAGAAGGCGCTTTATGCATGCCTGGAAACCAGTTCGCACGGTCTCGCGCAGGGCCGCCTCGAAGGCATCAACTTTCAGATCGGTATCTTCACCAACCTCACACAAGACCATCTCGACTACCACCGCAATATGGAGTCTTATTACCGCGCTAAACGCCGGTTGTTCGAGTACATGCTGCTCTCTTCGCGCAAGCAGCCTGAGTCAGCCAAAGGTGCGGTGATCTGTATCGACGACGACTATGGCCGCCGTCTTTATCTGTGGCTGAAAAGCCAGACACCGTCGTTTCCCGTTATCTCGCTGAGTTTGCGCGACAAAGCCGCTGATGCATATATCACCGACGTCGAAGCCACATTCGACGGCTACAGCTGCGTACTGATTTTTGCACAAAAGAGTTATTTCATCAAGACACGCCTGCTCGGTCGCTTCAACCTCATGAACCTGTCGTCGGCTTTTCTTGCTTTGTTGTGCCTGGGCTTTGGCACCGAAGAAGCGCTCGCTGCAATTCAGCAGGTAGAACCGGTTCCAGGCCGCTTTGAAGTGCTGCGCGGCAAAGAGCAGCGGGCGGTTATTATCGATTACGCACACTCACCCGACGCGCTGGCAAAGGTTCTTGAAACAGCGCAAGAACTGACGCCCGCGCGCGTGATTGGCCTCTTTGGCTGCGGCGGTGACCGCGACAAAGACAAACGCCCGCAGATGGCAGAAGTCGCCAGCCTTCACTCTGATCTGTGTATTCTTACGAACGACAACCCACGCAGCGAAGACCCGAAGAACATCATCGAAGATATGCGCAAGGGCCTAAAGACTGCGCGTTACCTCGTCATCACAGATCGCGAGAAAGCGATACGCGCAGGTTTACAGATACTGGGGCCAAGACAGGTGCTTGTGATTGCCGGCAAAGGCCATGAAGATTACCAGATCATCGGCAACAAGACGCTGCACTTTTCAGACAGAGACACTGCGCTGAAGTTAATGGGTACTTTGAAAATCAGGTAGATTGAGAATGTGCCTTGCTTAAGGGCAACCACTTATCTGCACCGTTGCCGTTGCGCCCGAACCACCGCCACCGGTAATGCTGACCGTCGTATCGGTGCCATAACCTGTCCCGCCTGAAACCACCGATGCCGAAGCGAGACTCGTCGCCGTCAAATTGGCAGTCGCCGTGGCGCCTGTGCCGCCACCACCGGTAATGGTGACAGTCGGCGGCGATGTATAACCGCTGCCTGCTGAACCGAGTGTTAGCGAATTGATAGTCCCATTGCCCAAATTTGCGGTTACCATGCCCCCAACCCCGGTGCCGGGTGGAACGGAGGCCAGGTTAACTGTCGGAACTCCCGTATAACCACTACCCGCCGCAAAGACGGTCGCTGTGCTGATTCCCCCCCCGGTGACCGTAATATTCGCCTGAGCGAGAGTACCGCTTCCCATGACCGGTACCGGATAGGGACCGCCGTTCTGGTAACCAGATCCTGGCATATTTACCGTGTAAGATATTATTTGGTAACTCGCTGTGGCACTGGCACTTGCGCCCGTGCCCCCACCACCCGTGAAATTAACTGAACCGCCAAAGACCGCCCCAGCAAACCCTGAGCCGCCTGCAGTTAACGTGAGACTTGCGACGCTCGTCGCGGTCAGTAATGCCGAAAAGGTAGCACCAGTCCTCGAACCGTTTGCTGTGATAGTGGGCACCGTTGTGAAGTTCGTACCACCCGAAGTTACCATAACACTTGCAATTGGGCCGGTGCAAGTGCCCATCGCAGCATCTGACTTTGAGGAGGCGGGTTTATCGAAGCCTTCCCAGCTCTGGCAGTGACATAATATTAATGTAAATAAGAGGTAATGGCGAGACATGCATCTAATTTATAGCCAACCCGGCCCGGTAAATGCCATTTTTTTGGCGGTAATTAGGCAGGCGTTAAAGTTTCAGATATTTTCGGTCGAACCAGAAGGTGCCGAATGGCAGACACGAAATACCCTCGAGGTAACCCAGTAGGCGAAACGATTTCAACAATCGAGCTCGCCAGCAATCACGTTCATTGAACTCATGTTCGCGATGGCGTCAGCGAGCAAACCCCCTGTCACCATTTCGGGAAAAGCCTGATAATACCAGAAGCAAGGGCGGCGCACGTGTACGCGCCATGGGCTCTTTTTGCCGCGCGAGACAATCGTGAAGCCGAGTTCGCCGTTTGCCGCTTCGGTTGAGAAATAGTGCTCACCCGTTGGCACTTCGATGCCGTGCATAATGATTTTAAAATGATAGATCAGGTCTTCCATCGAAGTGTAAACCTTGTGCTTCGGCGGCAGGTATGCATGCGGCAGGTCAGCGTGATAGGCCCCTTCGGGAATGTTATTCACGAGCTGGCCAATGATGCGCAGCGACTGGCGCATTTCTTCGAGCCGCACGAGGTAACGATCGTAAACGCCACCGTCTTCGCCTATCGGCACATCAAAATCAACCTGATCGTAATACATGTAGGGCTGTGCCACGCGCACGTCATAGTCGACGCCGGCCGCGCGCAGATTCGGGCCTGAGAAGCCATAGGCGAGAGCGCGCTCACCTGAAATTTTGCCGACGCCGCGCGTGCGGTCATAAAAGATGCGAGACTTGGTCAGCAGAGTGTCGGTCTCATTCAGTACCTTGGGGAAAGTCTTTAAGAACTTTTTGACATCCTCAACAAATTGAGGATATATATCTTTTTCAAGACCACCGACCCTGCAGAAAGTATTCGTCAGACGTGCACCCGTCATTTTTTCGAGAATCTGGTAGATGTCTTCACGTTTATGAAACATGTAGAGAAACGAGGCGAATGCGCCGAGATCGACGCCCAGAATGCCGAGGCAAATGATATGGTCGATAATGCGCGAGAGTTCAGAAATGATCATGCGCACGACGAGTGCCTTGGGTGGCGCAGTGATACCCATCATCGATTCGACGGCGAGAATCCAGCCGATGTTGTTCATCGGCGTCGAGACATAGTTCATGCGGTCGGTGCAGACGAGAAACTGGTTATAACCGTAGTGCTCGCCGAGTTTTTCAAAACAGCGGTGCACGTAACCGGTATGTATGTCGACCGACTCGATCGTTTCGCCGTTCAAAATCAGATGGTTTTCGAGAATGCCGTGCGTCGCCGGGTGCGATGGCCCGAGGTTAATGCGCATGCGACCGTCGGGTAACTCACCGACCCGCACGCCCGGCTGCGTTACCGGCAGCCAGCGCGTTCCGTCATTTTCGGGCAAATCGGTGAAGTTGCGGTTATTCGCGTTGACTTCGCCTTGCATGACTAAAGCGTCCCGGTCATCTCGCTGGCACGTAAATCATTTTCCAACGGGCACTGCGCGGCAGGCCAATGGACAATCGCGCTGAGCCAGAAGCAAAAACGCAAAACCATGGAAAAGCGGGCCCTGCCCGTTCATAGAGCGATTTTTGTTTCAAAAATCGCAGAACTTTTCCAAAGTTTTGCGTTTTTGTGGCCTGCCACGCAGTGCTGGCTCTATCGCTTCACTTTGCGTATCGCCGAATCAGGGGGCGGGCCAACAAGAGCATCATCAGCCCCATCAGCGCAGTCATAAGCCGCATCCAGTCGGGGGTGAAGCTGACGTGAGAAACGATCAGCGGCGGGCTTTGTTGGTACACGACCACCGTTACGGCATCGCCTGGTAATGGATTCTTGCCAAAGGCCAGAAAGCAACCGCTGATAAGATATGGGTCTTGCGCGAAACCGGGCACGCGGTAATTGTAGGCGCAATCAGTC
>JAKQXK010000273.1 GCA_029561505.1 Spirochaetota bacterium
GATTGCCGCTTTGAAGAAGCTGCGGCCCGCAAAGGCGGTGCTTGCGCATGTTGCCGTGGTCACAGATGGTTCTGTCAGCCGCTCAGCTGATGGTAGCGCCGACTCAAACGACGCGCTGTGGAATACGCTCGAAGCGCAGATCAAGGCAGAAGCTCCCGTCGCAGCGGTCGTGGCTGACAAATCGGGTTGGAACCTGCCGCGGCTTGAGGCCTTCTTTTCTGAATGGAAAGGCACTCCATATCGCTGGGGCGGCGTGACCCGCAAGGGCATCGACTGTTCGGGTTTTGTCGTAAAGGCGATGCTGTCGCAGTTCCCTTCAAGTAAGTTGCCGCGCAGCGCAAACGCGCTTGCGGTTATGGGTGTCGAAGTGCCGCGCTCTGCGCTGAAAACGGGCGATCTGGTATTTTTTACCGCGTCTGAAGCCCCGGGCCGCATTACGCATGTGGGCATTCTGGTGAACGGCACTTCGTTCGCGCACGCGTCGTCAAAACGCGGAGTCACACTCTCAGACGTCGCCGACAAGTATTATTCCAAGCGATTTGTCACAGCGCGCCGTCTGTTCTGATTTCAGGCGGCATGAAGATTGTCGGCGAACAGCTTGTCTTGCCGCGCAATTTTGAATTCTTTCGCCGTTTGCCCTCGCGTTTTGAAATACTCGTGATCGGCAAGGGCGCGATTCGCGCAGAGGGCAGCACATTTGAGATCGAAATTATGGGACAGCGGCTGACGTTGCGCTCTAAGGTTGATCTCAAGGCCGGTGCGCGCTACGAGCTCGAGAAACAATCAGCGACCGAATTTCGCATTGCACGCGAGCTCGTTCACGAAAAAGCACAACCTCAGCAAACGGCCGCAGACAAACCCCCGTCGCTGAAAAACGAATCGGTGCACGACCCGCACCTGCTTTTCGCAGCAGGTGACGTGTCAGCGCAAGATCTGTGGAAAATTCACACGCTGGCAGATTCGACACCCAGAATCGAACAAAGGGAAAACAAATACCTTTTTGACCTTGAAGCGTCGGCGGGTATCAAGGGACTTTTTGTTCCCGTGTCGAGCGGTGGGCACGCGCTGCTGCTTTGTGGTACTGCGGCCAGTAATGAGAATCTGAATGCGCTTCGCGGTATGCTCAGTGACTTACAGATCAGATCTGTGGCCCGCGTAGACGCCGCGACGTTCGAGCGCATCGCGACCGGCGCGATCGACTTCAGCGGATAATTAGATGAGCACGGCGACCGGCCGTGCATCGACGATCATGAGCGTTACGCGGGTTTTGTCGTGCGAAAATTCAGGCAGTTGCGTCAAAGGCTTCAGATCGTGGCCATAAATTCGCGCGAGAAACAGAGTACCATCTTCGCGCCTCACGCAGCCGAGACAGAATGGCACGTCAGACCCCGGATTAAAGCGCACCACCACCGCTGCGTAGAGGGCAGCCGTTTCACCGGCGGTTGCGGCACGCGGTACTATGCTGTTGAAGTCAGGCGCGCGAACGACGTCGCCCGCAGAATCGGCAAAATCGCGTGAGAGCAGGGCCACGGAATTTGTACAATCAATACCGCCGTTGCCACCAAACAGAAAATGCCTGCATTGTGGGTTCGCTTCTGCGAATGCCAGAATATCCAGAAGTCCAGTGGCTGCCGAAAGCGAGATTGCGGCCTGGGTGTTGAGAATTCCACCCTGCTGGTTTATGTGAACGCGGCGGCCAGAAACCTCAATGAAACCTTCGGCGAGTGATTTTGCGGCATCATGGGGTTTGATATGAAAGTAATCTGCTGCCTGCCG
>JAKQXK010000308.1 GCA_029561505.1 Spirochaetota bacterium
GAAGTGACGCCGTCGGCATCGCGGTCGCCATAAATCACGAGCCTGCGTGGTGATTCGCGGCGCGTGAACGCGCGCAGCAGATCGACAGCCTTTTGCATCGAGGGAAACTCAAACGGACTTTTCAGCAAGTGAATGCTCGGCGCAAGATAGCGCAGCGCATGCTGCCGCCTCAGCTCGTCGGTCAGAGAACCAGAAGCGTAATCATTCAGTCTCTCGAGAAAGCGCCGGTAGACAATATCGGCGTAAGGGGCGTTTCTGCCGGCGATCAGTCCATGCCAGTCGAGCATGGATAACTATTTCATGACCGTGGTGCCGGTGTGTTTTGCGCCCCGTTGAATTTCGAGTTGCGTGCAGCTGATGTCACCGGTGAGCCTCGAGCCCGCCTGCAACACGACGCTGTCGGCGTGCAGAACGTTACCCTGAACCTCACCTTCTATCTCTACCTCGCGAGCGCTGATATTCGCCTGAACCGAGGCACCGCTCACGACCTGCACGCGACCGCGTGCGATTAGGGTTCCCGTGAGTTTGCCTTCGACGATTACTGGATGGTCGGTTTCGACAGACCCACGAAAGACCATGTCATCAGAGATCAGAGTTGTTTCATTTTTCTCAGCCATTTTGCCTCAGGCGGTTAGAATCAGCGTTCGAAATCAGCCTTTCAAGAACTTTTTATAGAGTGTGAATAACTTCGCCCTTCAGTTGAAGCGAATTACGCGCGCGACCTACGGGCCTTGGTGTGTTTTGCCCAGATAATCCATAACAAGAGCGCGACCGCAAGCGGCAAAACCACGGTAAACATGACCGATTCGAAGCCTTGGCGTGCCGCGCTGCCCGTGGTAAGCAACACGAGATATGTGGCATAGCTGACGTAAGACAGCAGAAAGAGAAATCCTTCGCCGCGGCCAAATTTGAGGCCGACGAAAAAAAGCGGCAGGCACGCAATCGCTGCGGCGACCATCACCGGAATATCGATCTGCAACAGCTGCGGCGCCACCGCAAGGCCGTTACTCGCGATCGGGGCAATGCCCAGAATAACCAGAAGATTGCAGATATTACTACCTACAATATTGCCAATGGCGATGTCTCGTTCACCCCTGAAGGTTGCAACCGCCGAAGCGGCGAGTTCGGGCAACGAGGTGCCACCAGCGACGATTGTCAGACCGATGATGGTTTCGCTAACGCCAAAGCGGCGCGCGAGCGATACGGCGCCGTCGACGAGCCACCTCGCCCCCAAAACCAGCACAACGAGGCCCAGCGCGACAAAGAACAAACTCAGCCATATTGGAAACTTTGCTACCTCGTCTTTTTCGTCTTTGAGCGCCTTGTCATATTCGGCCTTAACCTTTCGGGTTTCTTTGCGGCTGCGCCTGATGATAAATGTGGTATAACTGAAAATGATGACGAGCAGCACCAGGCCCTGCCACGGGGCGGGCGTACCAGAGAGTGCAAAAATCCACACGAGAATCGATGCGCCAATCATGACAGGCACGTCGATGCGCAAGAGCTGCGACGAGACCGCCAGCGGTGCGATGAGACCGCAGATGCCGAGTATAAACAGCACGTTGAAGATGTTGCTACCGACGACATTGGCCATCGCGATTTCAGGCGAACCGGTGGCTGCGGCCTGAATTGAAACGACAAGCTCGGGCGCGCTGGTGCCATACGCGACGACAGTAAGCCCAATCACCAGAGATGAAACTTTAGCCGCCACCGCAAGGCCGGTCGCGCCGCGCACAAGAAACTCACCGCCAATAACGAGCGCCGCGAGCCCCCCTGCAATCAATAGCAGTATTTGAAAATCGCTCATAATTATTTAGTGTTTCAATGGCAAAAGATACATACCCGCGAACAGCACAAAAATACCCGCAATGCTCAACAGAAAACCGAGCTTGATGAGGCGCGTGATCGGCACGAGCCCCGATGCGTACGCCAGTGCATTAGGTGGGGTCGAAACGGGCAATAAAAACCCAAAGCTCGCGCCGAGGCACGCCCCCATGGCCGGTGGCACCGGGTCAATATTTGCAGCTTTCGCCAGCGAAATTACGACGGGTATTACCATGTTAGCCGAAGCCGTGTTTGACGCGAACGACGTGATGGTAACTGCGAGCGCAATCGCGATGAGCGTGATGCTCCAGCTGCTCTGCGCACCCGCGGCGTGCAAGAGCCCTTTGCCAACGCTCTCTGCCAGCCCGGTCTGAAACATCAGCGCGCCGAACGCGAGGCCCGAACCAAAAAGCATAATCGTACCCCAGTCGATTTGCGATGCCTGAACCCAATCAGTCGTGAATTCGCGTTCGCGAAAATTAACCGGCAGAATAAAAAGCAGCGATGCACCAATCAGCGCCGCGACAGATTCGGGTATGTGCTGCTCGAACCACAAGACGAGCGCATGGTCTTTCGTGAAAATCGCGCTTAGAAACCCCGGCAGAACCCAAAGAATAACGGTAAACGAAAAAGCAATGAGCACGTTAATTTCGGCGCGCGAGAACCGGGCCAGTGACTTGTGGTTTTGTTTGAGGTATGCCGAAACCCCCCGCGTCGATTTCACCTCAGAAGGTGAAAACGCGGCCAATATGACAAAAAGCACGATAAGCATGAAGAGCGACATCGGCAACGCAAACTGCATCCATTGAAAAAATGACACGCGTACCCCAAGCACCTCATTAATGAGCCCGAGGCCAATCAGGTTCGGCGGGCTGCCGACAGGTGTCGCGATGCCACCGATGCTTGCGCCGAATGCTGCTGCGAGCACGAGCGCCGAGGCGAATCGCGAATTCTTCAGATCGATCGGTTTTTCCGACACCTTTGAAATCGTCTGCATCACACCGAGGCTAATGGGTATCAGCATCGCAACGGTGGCGGTATTGCTGATCCACATCGACAGAAATGCTGAAAGCAAACCGAAGGCGATCACGATCGTGAAAGGCCGCGCTGAAACCCAGCGCACCGATAAGATGCTGTACGCAAGGCGTGAATCGAGCCCATGCCGGCTCATCGCTTGCGCGAGAATGAAGCTACCGATGAAGAGAAAAATAACCGGGTCGGCAAATGCAGAAAATACCTTGCGGGGTGCGGCAACTCCCGTGACGCTGCAAAGCGCCAAACCCAGAAGCGAAGTCGCCGGTATCGGAATACATTCTGAGATCCACCAGATGATGACAAGACTCAGGACAGACGCCAGCACACGCGCGGGTTCGCTGAGGCCAGGCAGCGGCACAAAGTAAATGAAGAGCGCAAACGCGGGCCCCAGAATCAAGCCAACGCGACTACGAATGACGTCAAATTTTTCGTCGGTCGAATAGACGTGTTGTTCAGACATGCAGGTACCGTGCCGGCAGCGGCTCTGCGGCGTCACGAGCAAAGAACCGTGTCGTCAGAATTCTAACTCACCCGCAAGCTGCGCTCTGCCGTCGCCACCGTGCACCGAATAGGCAACACGCGCTGCCTTTGCATTGATGCGCAACAAGCCGAAGTTTATGTCTGCGACGGTCTGACCGACGCGGTAGCGATCGGGCTCCTGCGCGCCTTCTTCCCAGACGGTATTCATTCCGCTTGCCATGACTTCAACGAGCGGGTATCGCAAGACACCTTTGATTTCAGAGATTTGCCCGAAGTGGCGGTCACCCGTAACGATGAGCCATTTGCCGCTCGCGGCGCGCAGCGTCTCGTAAAGCCTCGCGCGCTCACGCGGAAAAGCCCCCCAGCGTTCGCCTCTGTAATCATCGCTCAGCACCGGCGTCGACGAAACCAGAATACGCAGATCGGCTTTTTTCTGCGTTTCAGCAATCAGCCACTGCCATTGCGCGTCGCCTAAAAAGGTGGATTTCTCTCTGTCATCTTCAAGGTAGGTACGCGAATACGGCGGCACGCGTGGCCCCTGTTTCCAATCGCTGCGAAAGTACCGCGCATCGAGCACGATAATCTGAATCACCCGGCCGTGCAGAATTATTTCTTCACTCGTGTAGATACCTTCATGTGCGCGGCGCTGTGAATCACGCGGTTCATCGAATGCGTCGAGAAAGATCTTCTGCATCTCGCGCTTATGCCGGTAGCTGCCGCCCGCATCATTGTAGCCATAGTCGTGGTCGTCCCATACGGCGAGCACGCGCGTATATTTCTTGAAAGTCGTGTAATAGGGCTCGCGCCTCAGCCTGGCAAAGGCCGCGCGTTTGACGCTCAGGTCGAGCGTATCGGCATAGACCGTGTCGCCCGTAAACAAGAAGAGATTGGGTTTGGTTTCGCCGATAGTCGACCAGAAAGAACTGTCGTAATTCTGGTTGAGACACGAAGAAAAGGCAATCACAAAGTCATCGGGTTGTGACCGCGGCCGTGGCCCCGCACATGCGGTGGCGCAGACAGCGCAGAGCACAACAAACCTGAACATAAGAGTGCCTCTGAAATCGGCCTGGCGACGCACACAAAAAAAGTGCAATGTGGTTGGTAATGTGGCTCAGAATGATTCGCAAATCTCTGTTTAATTCGTCGCCGTCGCCCGCATACTCTATACTCAATACATGCCGATTCACATGACACGAATGACAAAATTTCTGCAGGTGTTAACGCTGATTGTTCTTTCGGGGGGCGCTCTTATGGCAGTGGATGAACCAAAGTTTCAAGTGATCGACAAATTTGCCGACATCGAAATTCGAAAGGTCAGTGGGTTCTGGTTGGTCGAAATCGTCGTCGAAGGCGAAGAAAAAGAAGCCGGCAATCTGGCTTTCAGGCCTCTATTCAAATACATTTCTGGCGAAAACGTACGGGCTGAGAAGATAGCGATGACGGCGCCGGTGAACCAGCAGCCGAGCGGTGAAACCATTGCAATGACGGCACCTGTGAACCAATCGCAGGCTGGCGATCGCAAATATGCCGTATCATTTGTTCTGCCAGAAGAATTCAATTCGCGCCTGCCGCCGCAGCCGCTCGACGCAAGGCTCAGGCTGCGACAGGTGCCTGCGCGTACGGTGGCCGTTATCCGCTATCGGGGCACGTGGAGCACAGAGAACATGGTTGAAAAGCGCGAGGTCTTATTATCGGCGCTGCGCACTAACGCCAAATGGAAGGTAAGGGGCGCCCCCGTATGGAGCCGCTTTGACCCGCCTTTTATGCCGTGGTTCTTGCGCAGAAACGAAGTGCAGGTAGAAGTTTCACAGTAGCGTGCGTATCAGCGCTGCCTGTGCGCATAAAGGGCAAGCCACTGCGGCAGCACGGCTTTCCAGGTGTGCTCTTGCATTACCCATGACTGTGCGGCTTTCTGCATGGCCTTTCTCTGCGGTGCACTCTTATCAGCGCGAATCAGCGCATCGGCAATCGCGGCGCCGCTCTTCGCTTCGATGAGAAAGCCTCTCTTGTCTTGCAACTGTTCTACGGTGCCGCCGTTATTGGTGCCAATCACAAAACAGCCCGCCATCATCGCGTCGATCATCGACAAAGAATACATCTCGTCATAGCTACCCAGCACAAAATAGTCTGAGGCCAACAGGTAAGGCACGTAATCTTTCTGAAAGGGCAATAGCCTGAAATATCTCGTGCTCTGTGCACCGCGTTCGGCGGCAAGAAGTTCGCGGTACACACTCTCTGATTCTGGCAAAAAAACCGGGCGCCCCTCGCCATCGAAACTGGTGATGGTGCGCTCGCCGATCTGCACGAAAAGAAATTTGCCGCGCATGCGATAATCCAAAAGGCGGGCCGCCTCGGCAAACTCACGCACGCCCTTCATCGGGTCGAGCCGGCAGAGCGACACGACGATTTTTTGCCCTGCTGTTGCACCCACCGCCTTGCGAATGGCCTTAACTTTGGCAGGTGCCAGAGCAAACGCATTGTGGTCGCGGCCATAACGAATACGGGCAATCTGCGAAGCGCGAACCGGCAGGCGCTCACGCGCAAGCGAATTCATGAGCTCAGAAGTTGTTACGAGTTTTTCGACACGCCGGTAGACCAGACGATGCAGAAGATCTTTCTTGCGGGCAAACCCCATGTAAAGACTGAAGATGTGGCGCACGCTCTTCGAAAAGAAAAACGCCAGCGCTACCAGAATCATATCGTCGCGCTGGTGGCTGTGCCACACTTGAATGCGATGCGCGCGTTGAATGGCGTGCAGGCGCCACATGCGCCAGGGGTTATAACGCGAGCCCGCCGCCAAGAATTCGACAGAGATTCCGAGGTCTTTGAGATCCCCCTGTATAAAAGAGTGCTGGTCGCACACTACCACCTGTTGCACGTTCGCCGCGTGCAGCTTCACGATCAGCTCGCGCACATAAAGCTCTAAACCACCGCGAGACACCGAAGTCATGATGTGCGCGACGGGCCCCAATGCGGTGACCGACGCGCTGCTGCTTTTTTGTTTTTTCTTCACTTGCGCGGTGCCCCCGAATCGGTGGCACCTTCGGCGCCCGCCTTGTCAATTGGCTCAAAGTATTCGAGCCGCGTGAACGCCGCCGGGTGAGCCGGGCGCGTAAAGTTCTGGCGCGCATCGTCTGGTGGGTACGCAGTGCCGATCGCAGGCCGCTCTACCCACCCGGTGCGGGGTTTCCAGGTATCGGCGAAAAACGCAAAAACGGCAAAGGCACCGTCTGAGTTTCGCGCTTTCAGTTTACGCATTTCTTTGAAAAGATAACCAAGCTTAAATACCTGCCCGTCTTTTAGCTCAATGCGTACGGTCGCGGGTTCGAATTCATAAACATCGCCGTCTTTACCGCCGCTCATTTTGCGCGCGCGGTAGTTCTCTATCGCCAGCTCGCGTATGTCTTCGGCCCTGATTGTCTGGTTATACTGTATCTGCCCTTTCTTATGCGTGAAAGAATATGTCGCGGGTATCTGCGTTTCGGCGAGCAGAACGGTCTTGTCGCCCAAATGAATGCGCAACCTGACATTGGTTTGCGCTACAACTTCAGCTTTTCGCCCTTTTTTGTTGCCGGGCATTTTTTCGGGCTGCTCGACCTGGGGTTGCGCCACCGTCGGCTCTTGCGGCGGTGAAGGGTAACTGACTGCAGAGACACTATATTGTAAAAAAGCAAGAACCAGAATAGACAATAGACGCATCGAAGCAGACCCTCGCGGCACAAAATACGCCGCGACAAGTCTTTTGTGGTGGATATTCAGAATGCCAATGGCATTCTGAATGTGCTTAGAGCAGACCCTTCAGAATGCTCGCGCCTGCAGCGAGCAATCCACCGCCAGGTTCTTCGCCGTCTGGCG
>JAKQXK010000336.1 GCA_029561505.1 Spirochaetota bacterium
TATAGCTGCCATCGGTGATGGCAAAATTCTGCTCGGCATTGACCGACAGCCACGTACTTTTGAGCTTACCCGAATAGATAACAATGTTGTCGAAGTCGGCATCGAGCGTGCCGACGATGCGGGCGAGCTCAGCGTCGCTGAAGGGCCTGAGGCTCGTCGCCTGCACGTTGAGATAGTTCAGGCCGTTCGCGAGTTTCAGAATACATTTCTGCAAATCGGCCTTAAATGAAGAGGGTTTCTGCAGGTTTTCGGTCAGAACCGGCGGTGCCTCTGGCAAACGCAACAAGGGAAAAACAAACTGGTTCGTGGTGTCGAGATCGATCAGCAGCGTTTCTCCCGAGCCAGACGCAATAATACGTTGCGCCAGAAAAACCGCAAACGATGCCGCCTGCATGCCCGCGGTTTCAGTTGAAACCTGGTAAACGCGGGCCGCTGAAAGGTTACCGACCAGAGTCAGTCGTTCTGAACGCGCGGCAGCAATATATGTTCGGTAGAGCGCCCGATTGAGCGCCAGAAAGCCCGCGAGATGATCGCTCTTCAGCCACTGATAATTGGGATACTCGCGCCGGTCAACGCGGGTTTCAAGGTAGGGCAAAGCACCCGCGAGGCCTGTGACGCCGACGGTTGCCTCAATGCGCGCAGCCACTGCTTCACCGGCGAGGCGTTCTGTCTGCCACGGTAAAGCCTTTAGCGCTTCGAGTTCAGTTGCGGTAATGCCATGCAGCAGTGAAGATAAATCTTCGGCAGCTGCAGCCACGATCAGATGGCGCGCAGCAGTGCAATCAGCTGCTTGCGGTCATAAAGTTCGATCGGGCGCGACTGAATGAACGCATGCGCCTGGCTCGAAAAGTCTGAAGTACTGATGCACGCGCCCTTGTTGGCGCCCTTGCTGCGCATCTCTTCATGCAATTGACGTACTGTGCGTTCGGGCACCAGGTCGGTCGTTCTGAGAATATAGATGAGTCTGTTTGATTTCTTGCTGTTGCGGCGGTTGCCTTCTTCTTCGGTTGCAAGAATGTGCACTTCTGAATCGTCGACGACGTTCAGATCGACGACCTTGAAAGTCATGGCTTCGACGATCGCACGCGTCTGCGCCTCGAATTTTCCCGGTGGGGCTATCATGAAGTCTTTAATCGTGTCGTCGGTTCTGAATTCTTCGTAGGCTTTAAGCTTCTCTGCGACATCGCGAAACTTGGCGTTCACGTCGCTGATTCTTTCCCAGTTGGCGATGGCGGTGTGAAAATCGCGCTTTCTTTCAGCGCACGCGCCGATAGCATAACGCAGATTGAGTTCAAGCTCTGAGCCTTTTGGCGCTGTGAGCAGACCTTTCTCAAGTTCTACCTGAGCAGTCGGTAGCTGGCCTTTTTCCATGAGGCAAAGCCCTTTCGCCAGCAGTGCCCGCCCTTTGAAGTTCTCGTCTTTGCTCGCAAGTTCAAATTCTTTGACCGCCCAGTCATAGTCTTTCTGGTTTTTCAGGCACATGCCCAGATAATAGTGTGCGCCGTGCAGATTGCCGTTCAGTTTTACCGCTTCGGTCAGGGCAAGCTTTGCGTCATTCACGTTGCCAAAATTATATTCGATGGTGCCGATGTGATGAAACGAGTCTGCGTGCGTCGGTTTGAGTTTCGCCGACTGTTTGAAATAAGGCAGGGCTTTGTCGTTTAAGCCGGCGGTTTCAAAAAGCACTCCTACCTGAAAAAAGTTCTCGTTGTTACTGCCGTCGAGTCGTGTGAGAATCAGGTATTCTTTTTTGGCTTCGTCATAGTTGCGGTTCGTCATGTAAATCTTCGCGAGCCGAGACCTAACCGCAGCCTCTTTGACCTGAGGGCCCCATTTTCCGATTTTTATTGTCTGGCGAAATTCATTGGCTGCCGATTGCAGATCGTTTTGTTTTGCGTACGCTTCGCCGAGCAGAAAATGCAGATACGGGTCACGCTCATTCTCTTCAATCATTTTTGTGAGCTTGCTGATTGCCGGGCCGGTATGCCCCTGTTTGATCATGTCAGCAAGTTCTTCGACCCGTTTCGGCACGAGATAGGTGCGAACGACATAATACGCAAAAATGCCGATCACCCCGATTATGCCACCGAGAAGCAATACGCTGATCAGGTCGTCCATGTTATGTGTTCAACTTGCCGCCGGCAGCGATGCGCTGCTCTTTGAGGCGCTTATTTTCCATTTCGAGTTCTTTGATGCGAGTCATAGCATCGATTAGTTCGTCGCGGCTCATGCGCGACACACTTTCTGAAGCTTCGACGGTTTTTTTGGCGCTTTTCAGCTCTTCTACCGTGAGGCCAGAAAGCTGCTCGGTCGCGCGCTGTTCTTCGCGCACCTGTATCAGTTCAACCCGGCTGTATTCGATGATGCGTTCGTACATCGAGACCATCTGTTCGAGTTGGCTAATCTCTTCGTCATTTAGCCTGACGACGGTTTCATAGCCGCGCAGCGTTTGGCGCAGCGACGCGTTTTCGCGTTTGAGGTTTTCTAATTCAGCGTTGTCCATGCCCTGAGTCTCGAAAGGGCAAAGTTAATCGGTGCGTCAAGTTTTAGTTAGGTCGTGGGTTGGTGTTCAGGTTTTACCGTCTGCGCCGGTCTTGCATTCATATACGGTCGTATCATTTCGCCGGTAATTCATCGCCGGGTTAAGCCTGATAGAGAGTTTCTCGAGATAATCGGGCTCGAATCTGGCAGTTAGCCTGCAATCGATGCCCAGCGCGCTGAGCCGCGTCTTTTCGGCAGCGGTAAAGTACATGAAGCGAAAAACGCTGAATCTCGGCCAGCCTGCGGCCAAGGCGGATTTCTCAAGTTCTGCCAGCGTTCGCGCGAATACCGGTGCAGGCCTTTTTAAGCCGTAATATCCCCAGCGCCATGGGTCAATGCCATAGACGATCTGCGGGGGTTTCAGCCCTCCCGCATAGATGGCCCCGTCAACGCCCGCGCGCTGCAGCATCGTCAGTGCAACCGGCGCTATCAGTATTGTATTAAATATGAAAAGCAGCGTGACCGCAATGCGCATAAACCGGCGATCGGCAAAAGCTTCAATACCCGCGAAAAGCCAAATCATCAAAATTGGCACAACGGGTATAACGTAGCGCTCAAGTTTGAAGGCGATCGCCGAATGCGAAATGAGAAACGCCATAAAAAGCACCGTCAGGCCGGTGAAGCGTCTGGCACTTTTGAGCATGGGCCACCAGAAAACGCAGGCCAATAGCGGAATCGGGAAAAGCAGAATGATGCCGATGTACATGTGCCACGGCATGCTACCGTAACTTTGCGTGGCGATGTGCGCGTCGAAGTTATACTTTACGAATTCGAGCGCGGTGCTGAACGGCAACTTGCCGTTGAGGGTTTCGAGCAGCGACATAAGCGCCGCGGTGACGGCGCCGCCGATACCGAAAAAGAGCAATCCTTTAAATCGCGTTCCGGCGGCCTGTGCAAAGACCAGATATACGGCAAGGGCAAAGTAGAGCGGCGCGAGCGAAAAACGAAAGAATATGGCAGCAGAGAGAAAAAAGCCGCACCACAGCAGTGCGCGGTTTGTTTTTACGAGGTGCTCATCTTGAGGCGTGTCGCGGCCAGCGTGTGTCGCCCGCAGTAAGTGCAAAACGGCAAACGACATGCAAATGTACGAAGGCCCGGCGATGTCTGCACTGTTTGTGAAAAGCGGCGCGATTGCCCATGTCGCGGCGAAAATTGTCAGCATGCGCTGTGCCGCCGGCTGCAGAACGATCGCGCCGATGCGGTGCATCGCGACAATTTGTAGCAGCGAAATGGCGCCCATGATGAAATACGCAAAGCTGACGAGATGGTCGGCGCGCTTAACGCCCAAAAAGTAGAGGGGCTTCATAAACCAGGCAAAGGCGTAGGGAAGAATTTCGAATCGCAGTGAAGGTATTTCAGGCCTGTC
>JAKQXK010000338.1 GCA_029561505.1 Spirochaetota bacterium
CAGCTTGGCGCCTATGCAATTGCAAATTTTCCTGTCGCAGAGCGCAGAGATGTGCCTGTCGCCGTCTACCAACCCATGAAAGTCGAGCTGCCCGCAAGGCAGATTGTTGAAGCGTCACGGGCTTTTGAGAACCCTGCGTTCGTTTATCCTCAGGTTGATGGTGAGAAAATGTGGTTTGTCGACGAGGCCGGCAAGCTGGCCGAACCCGAGCTGCTCATCGTTCCAGGTCTTTTCGTTGATCGGGCGGGCAATCGGCTGGGTCGCGGCAAAGGTTATTACGACCGCTATCTTGCGAGTTCAGGTATTCCGGTGCAATGCCGAATATTTCTGGGTTATAGCTTTCAGTTTATTGAACAGGTACTGGTTACGGCTCAGGACGAGCCCGTAACTCCGGTAGGCTTTGATTGAGCAATATCGGGGTGGTGTCACCACCCCGATATTGCATTAACTCGGCCGGTACGTATGGTCGCTGATGGCCAGCGCCTGCGCCGAGATGCAGAATTTCTGCGCCTTCTGGTTCTCTTTCGATACCCAGCGCTGCTGAAAGAGTTCACCCGTCACAAGAATCTGCATACCCTTCGCGAGCAGCGGATAAAAGAGTTCGGCCATCTTGCCCCAGAGTTCAATCTGAATGAAGTTGGCGTGTGAGCCCTCTTTGTCGGTTTTGCGCTGCGTTTCAAAAACCAGCGCAAAACTGATTACCGTCTGGTCTTTGACTGTCTTTTTCTCGATCTCGGTCGAGATGCGCCCTGAAAGTTGAATCCAGTTCCATTGCGTTTTGATTTTATTCGCCGCCGGTGGAGTCTCCGTCGGCACGCCCTCGCCTGCGAGGTCTTCTTCTAATGTATTCATTTTTTTCCTTCCTTTTTGAGAGGGTTTTTCCCTCTCTACTAATTAAATACCAAAAAACGGGCGATTTTTCTCACCGGCAGTGACTTTTTTTGAAGTGCGTACACAACGCATCGAATCTGCACTGAGCCAACAGTGCAATTTTTCTTGTTTACGCATGTCGCACAAAAGCCGTTCTACCAGCGATGCCACCAAAGAAAAAAAAGAAATCCTCATCTGCGAAAACGATCGTCGTTATTGGTGCAGCCTTAGCAGGCCCGACGGCAGCTGCCCGCGCCCGCGAAGTCGATGAACACGCCCGCATTATTCTGCTCGAGCGCAACACGCGCGTCAGTTATGCCATGACAGGCCTTTCGCTGCACCTGAGCGGCGAGGTTGCGTCGCTTGAAGATCTGAACCGCGAGCGCGAAGATTTTTTTCACTCGGTCTATAACATTGAAGTGCGCACCCGCACAGAAGTTATTCAGCTGAACGCGAAAAAAAAGACGCTGCTGCTGCGAGATGAAAAAGGTGAATCGACGCTCGCGTATGACCGCCTTATCTTCGCTTCGGGCGCGTCGTCTCTGCAACCCATCGGCCTCAAAGGGACCGAAAATTTTCGTTATTTCAGAACGCTCGACGACCTGGCAGCGATACGCAAGCAACTCGACAGCGGTGCGCGGCGCTTTGTCGTGCTCGGCGGCGGTTCGATGGGTGCCGAAGCGCTCGACGGTCTTGTTCGCGGCGGTGCCGATGTGACACTCGTCGAAAAAAAGCTGCGCTTCTTGCCCGACTACGCCCCCGAAATTTCAGCGATCGCGACCGCAGCGCAAGAGCATAAAGCGCGCATTGTTGCGGGCTTCAAGCAGGCTGATTTTGAATACAAGGGCGATCGAATCGTTGCTGTAAAAGTCGACGGCATGCGCATCGAAACAGACTTCGTTATCGGCGCGATTGGGGTTCGACCCCGCACAGAACTTTTAAAGAAGGCGGGCGTGAAGCTTCTGGGCGACGGTTCGGTCGCTGTGAATGCCCGCTGCGAAACGAGCGCAAAACATATCTACGCATGCAGCATCTGCGTCAGCATACCCGACGGTAAAGACCAAGTGTTTATACCACAGGCGGCTGTTTCTGACAAAACGGCGCAGGTCGCGGGTGAAAATGCAGCAGGTGGCAAAGCGACACTCAGCCCGATGACTGCGAGCCAGATCATTCGCCTGCCCGGTATCGAAGTCGGCCGCGTGGGTTTAACCTGCGCGCAGGCAATGCGCAAATATGGCAAAAGCAATATCGGTTCAGTTTTCGTGCATGGTCGAAACACCGAGCCATACATGCCGGGCTCTGAAGGCATCAGCCTCAAACTTTTTTACCACCGAAAAAAGAAACAGGTGATCGCGCTCGAAGCAGCTGGCAAAGACATCAAGGCCCGCCTTGATGCATTCGCGGCCGCCGTCGCGGGTGGGTTAACGCTGAACCAGCTCGCGATGCTTGATTTGGCGTATACGCCGGCTTATGGCACGGCCCGCGATGCACTCAACGTCGCAGCAACGGTTGCTCTGCAAAAAGAAGCGGGCCTCACGGCTATCGTCAGCTATG
>JAKQXK010000341.1 GCA_029561505.1 Spirochaetota bacterium
CCCAGCATCACGCGCCCCTGATGAATGCCGATGCCAATCTTGACCGCAGCGTAGTTATGCTGTGCGCGGCGTTGGTTCCATTCGCTCACGCGGTCGTGCATCGCGAGCGCGGCCTCGAGTGCATCTTCAGCCGACGAGGGAAAAAGCGCCATAACTGCGTCGCCGATATATTTGTCGATAAACCCGTGGTGGTCCCTGATCACGGGCCCCACTTTGTCGAGATATGAATTAATGAAGTCGAAGTTTTCTTTCGGCGTCATCTTTTCTGAAAGCGAAGTGAAACTGCGTATGTCAGAAAACAGCACAGCCATATCGCGCTGAACCTGGTCTCCGAGGTTAACGTCAAGAATGCTCGCCTTGTCGAGCATCTTCAGAAACTCAAATGGCACAAAGCGCCGCGACGCAGCATTAAATTTCTCGAGATTTTCATTCAGTTCTTCAGTTTCGTCGTGAAGGCGCACGAAACGGTTCGCGAGCACAAGCGCCATCGAAAGAATAAAGAAAATAAATACGTAAGTCAGAAGCGGAGGCAGGTTAATTTTGGCCTGCCCGCTCAAGATGTCGAGAAACATCGTCACGAGAAGAATGATGAAGCTCACGCTCATGATGATAGCATCTTTATTCTTACGCACCACCTCGCGTATGAGCACGATCGCCATACCCACGATATAAATCAACCAGACATATGTGACGATATTATTCTGAAGGTGATCCCATGTTTTGACGTCGTTGCTGAGGCACACCGCGAGGGCAACGCCGGCAATAATCGCATTGGCAGTGTATGCTGCAAGATCGAGAACTTTGACCCACAGACCTGGTTTTGGCTTATAGTAATTTCTGATAAAATAATAGAAGCTCGGTACGAGCAAGAACAGCGCAAGATATTGCATGCGCTTCCAGAAAAAAAGTTTCAAACCGTATTCATATTTTATCTGCGTGTGCAATCCGCTGTAGAATACGAGCGCAATGGCAAAAATGGCAAAATAGAAATTCTCGCGTTCATTTCGGCGGCGAATAAAGAAGAGAAGAAAGTAGAGGCCGAAGGTCAGGTAAGCCACCAAGGCGAGCGAACTCCACAGGTTTTCGAGATAATAGGCGCCATAGAGCTTATCTGCGGGACCTATCTCAATGCGGTCGCGGTAGATGCCCGATTCTTTGTCGAGTACGCCTTGCACGTCGACGATCAGGTCATTCGTGCCCGCGCGCAAGAGGCCGGCTGGTATGGCATAAACCCGTACCTTGTCATAGGCCTGCGGTTCGCTGCTCGCAAAGTCACCGGTCGCCGCGATGAGGCTGCCGTTGAGGTAAACACGGTCGCGGTCGTTGATTTCACCAATGCGTATGGCGAAAGGTAATGTCGGCACGATCGCCAGTTGAAACTGCAGCACATAGTGTGCAGGTTCGAGTCCGCTGATGCCCAGCTGCGGCGCTAGATTCGCCGGCACTCTCACAGCCGTGTAAGGCGGCGCTGTGAAGCTTTCGGCAGCTTTCAACTTTCGCGAAATATTCTGGGTAGTGTAAAAACCGCGTTTGGCAAGCCAGTTATGCCCCTCGGCCGAATTCAGGGGGGTAACTCTTTCAGGTGCCGCAGTCGGCGCCCCGGCGAAAAGTTTTGCTGTACCAAGTGCTGTCAGAGTTGCGATAAGAAGAAATCTATTTGGCATGGCTGATCTCCCCCGATTGGCTCTTTATGAAGGCGGCGATCGCATCGCTGATATTGTCTTTTTCGGTATTGACGTGCATCACCATCGTCGTGTGGTCTGCACCGGGTATCGTTGCGAATTTCACCTGCTGCAGATTGTTTGCGGCAAATTCTGCCAGGTATTTTTGCCGCTGTTGCAGCAGAAAGTCGTCATCTTTTTCACCGAATAGAAGCAAAGCGGGCGGCGACCCTGTTCGAACATGCGTTGCCGGTGATTGCTGCCGGTCGGTTTCACCTTTGCCAAAAAATGGCGTTGTCAGGCTCGCGTTGAACTCTTGGTCTTTTGACGCGCGCATATGCGCAATATCAAGAATGGGCGATAGCGCGACGGCACCCCTCGCAGTCGCCGTGTCTGGCCCCCACAGCACCATCAGTGCAAGGTGACCACCTGCAGAGTGGCCACCTAAAAATATCTGTTGAGGATCTATGCCGTACAGCGCAGCTTTTTCCCTGATGAAGGCTGCCGCTGCAGTTACATCGGCCAACTGATCAGACAAATTCGCGTGCGGAAACAAGCGATAGTCTATCACCGCAGTTGCGATACCGCGTTTCGCGAGTGCGATGCCGAAATTCTGGTAGAGCCCGGTAAACGGCTGGTAGTAGCCGCGCGATTGATTGCGCCAGTAGCCGCCGTGAATAAATATGAAGGCGGGTACTTTCTCAGTCGTGGCGCGCGGCTTATAGAGGTCGAGTACGCCGCCTGAGTGAGGCGAATATTGCAGATTGTCGTGGTATTCGACGTCGGCTTCGGCGCGCGCGCGGTCGCGCAGGTGGCAGCCGGCGAGCTGCAGCGCCGCGATTGCCAGTGAGACCCTAAACAGCGAGATGCTCATCGAATCACCCCGGGGTTCTCAAAATAGACTGCGAGATCGGCGAGAAAGGCGGCTCCGGCCGCGCCATCGACGACGCGATGGTCACAGGCGAGATTCAGCGAGAGCATATCGGCGAACTTGATGGCCCCGCCTTCGCCTTCTATGGCCCGGCGTTCGCTGGCGCCTACCGCCAGAATCGCCGCTTCGGGGGCATTGATGATTGCCTGAAAAGAGGTAATGCCCAGCATGCCGAGGTTTGAGATCGTGAAGGCACCGCCCGTGTATTCTTCGGGCTTTAATTTGCGCGCTCGGGCCCGCGCCGCCAGATCGGCCGAGGTAGCAGCAATTTCGAAGAGGGTCAGCTGGTCTGCGTTTCTGATCACCGGTGTGATGAGGCCGTCTTCAATGCTCACTGCGAAACCGACATCAATATTGGCGAGCTGTACAAAATGGTCGCCCGCGAATTGCCGCATGAGCGCCGGGTGCCCTCGCAGCGCCGCCGCGACCGCAGCGATAACGAAGTCATTGATCGACACCTTTTTCGGCAGATGCCCACCGCCGCCAGTCGCGTTGAGTTTTTCAAGCCCGGCGTTGATGTCTGCGCGCAAGTGCAAGAGCGCTGTCAGGTTAACCGTTCGGCTGAGATAAAAGTGTGGTACGGTTTGTTTTGATTCGGTCAGCCGTGCCGCGATGGTCTGCCGCATCGGTGTCATCGCAATCTTTGAATTCGCCAGACGAACGCCTGCCGCTGCGTTGCTACGCATCGCCGGCGGATTCTGCAGATCGCGGCTGACAATGCGGCCTTGCGGTCCGCTGCCACTGACGTTTTTCAGGTCAATGCCACCCTGCGAAGCGATTTTCTTTGCCAACGGTGACGCCTTGATACGCCCGGCATCGGCATTCGCCGTTGGTGGTGGGGCCGTCGGCTTGGCTTGCACAGCGCCCGCAGCAGGCTCTGTAACTGTCACGGGTGCCGGCGGTTCTTTTTCTGCTGCGGCAGGCGGGGCAGGGGCGGTTGCCGGCGCAGCCTTAACTGCTCCCGCGACGAGCGCCGTGAAATCTTCACCCGGTTGCCCGATGACTGCGACAGGCGCACCGACAAGCAGCTTATCACCTTTTTTGGCGAGCTGTTTGAGCAGCGTGCCCGAATCGAAGGCTTCGAGATCCATCACCGCCTTATCGGTTTCGATGGCAGCGATCACATCGCCTGGTTTTACCGATTCACCTTCTTTCTTCATCCATTCGACAAAAA
Organism: Spirochaetota bacterium; assembly: GCA_029561505.1. Taxonomy (GTDB): domain Bacteria; phylum Spirochaetota; class Leptospiria; order Turneriellales; family Turneriellaceae; genus Turneriella. The sequence goes on from JAKQXK010000341.1 coordinate 3,767, forward strand.
CCCCCTCTTTCATGGTGGGTGAAAGTTGAGTGATTGTCGCGAGCTTTGCCATGCGTCAGCGGTTACGGCACGGCGACCGCGAGTCAAGCAATTGCGTGCGCGCTGGCACACTTTCGGTGCACGTTGCCGAACAGAACAAGCGACAGTCTGACTCGGCTGCGCCACGTGGTTATGCAGTGCAGCGATTTTCAGGATACCCGTGGGCATAAACGTTTATACAACCAGCGAAATAGCGAAAATTCAGGCATCGGGTATGCTTGCGTTCGAGACGCACATGATGCTGCGCCCGTACATCAGACCCGGCGCTAACACTGCAGAACTCGATGCAATCGTGCGTGACTACCTGCGCCGCAAGAACGCGAAACCTTCGTTTCTGGGGTTTGGTGGTTTTCCCGGCGCGATCTGCACTTCGGTCAACGATGCGGTCGTGCACGGCCTGCCCAAACGCGAAGAGATACTCAAAGAGGGTGATATCATTGGCATCGATCTCGGCGTAATTCTGGGTGGCTATTTCTCTGACACAGCATGGACATGGCCCGTGGGTAAGGTTTCAGATGAAGCCAGAAAAATTATCGTCACCACGCAAGAATCGCTCTTCAAAGGTATACGCGAGGCGCGCGTCGAAAACCGTATGGGAGCGATCGGCGAAGCCGTACAGACGCACGCCGAAGCTGCCGGCTTCTCTGTCGTGCGCAGCCTCGTCGGGCATGGGGTCGGCAAGTCAGTTCACGAAGAACCGCAGGTGCCGAATTTTGGCCATAAAAAAAATGGCATGCGCCTTAAATCGGGCCTCGTGCTGGCGATTGAGCCGATGGTCAACGCGGGCACGCACGACGTCACCACCGACAAAGACAAATGGACAATACGCACGCGCGATGGCCGCCTCAGCGCACATTTCGAACACACGGTCGCACTGACGGCATCAGGGCCTGTCAACTGCACCCTGCCAAAAGGCGCCGAAACCGACGTCTTCAAAATCTGAAACCAGCTCATTAATATCTGTCGACACAGTATACGGCGCGGGACAGTTAACCACATGCATATTTTTCTGACCGGCGCATCGACGGGCATAGGCAACGCGATCGCTCGTGAATTCGACGCGCATTTCAAAGGCGAAGCCTCAATTTCGCTGGTATCGCGCAAACAGAACCTGCTCGAGGCCCTGGGTAAAGAGCTCAAGAGTAAATCTGCTGTGTATGCAGCCGACCTGTCAGAGCCCTCGGTCGCCGAAATGACTCTTGATCGCGCGGTGAAAGAAAACGGGCCGATTGATATTCTCATCAATAACGCAGGCATGCAGAATATCGACCGCTTCGAAGCGATCAAGAACGAAGATGCCGATAAACTCTTTAAGCTGAACTATACGACCCCGACGCGACTCATGCGCCGCGTCTTGCCCGAGATGCTAAAACGCAGCAGCGGCGCGATCATCAATATCGCAAGCTTGGGGGGTATTACGCCGACGCCATTCATGTCTGAATATTGCGCGTCTAAAGCGGCACTCGCTTCGCTCGCCGTCGCGCTCGCAGGCGAATACAAAGACACCCCGTTGCAATTTTTGACGGTTTACCCAGGCCCGGTCGAGACGCCAATGGCAGAATATGCGGGCGACCGTTTCGAAAAAGACGCGATGAAAAATATTCCTTTTGGCACCCCCGAAGGTCTCGCCAAAGAAATCCGCATCGCGTACGAAAAACGCCGCGGCAAGGTGATCTATCCTGCAGTTTACAAGACCGCTGAAATGTTTCGCGACTTCTCGATCTGGGTTACAGCCCAGATGGCTCCCAAGCCACGATAGAGTCGACCTGCCCTGAGTTCGCCGAAGGGTGGCCCCGAAACCAAGATAATGCAATTCTGTTGCGCGGGCAATTCGCACCTCGCTAAAGAATTTCTTTAATGCAGTCACCGGGCCGGTCACCGTACCAGGTGAAGAAGCGGCGCACTGCCACGTCACCTTTGTACCCAAAAACTCTGAACAGGGCTTGCCACTCGTTTGCGGTTGTTTTGGTTTTTGAGGATTGATACACTTGAAGCCTGCGGCAGTCTTTGAGAGCGGTGGCGCCCCATAACTCGGGACGCATGCGGCCTGTGAAGACGAAACATTGCCCGTGCAATTTATAGAGGTCTGTGATTTTCTCGTCCTGGCCGGTCACTCCCGACCACGGAAAACAAAATCGCGGTTTCACCTTCCCGGCTTCGGCGAAAACGGGCTTGCCGAGTGTGGTTATTTTGCGTTCGTGATAGACATACACCTTGTTCGGTATCGCAAAAAACGCATACGTCGGGTAAGTGACCAGAAACCACGGCAGAACCAGCAGCACAGCAGCGAGCGGCACTACGTAACGCAGGTTACGCCGGGCCGACCAAAGGCGGCCGCGGTATTGCAGGTAAAGCAGTGCGACCAGAAGCGCAGCCACAGCGACAAACGACAGCGTTCGTGACTGCGGCTCAGCCGCGGGAAACAGCCGCATCACGTATTCGCTGTGCAGCGCTGCGAACTTCAGATAAAGCCAATCGAGCGCGAACAGTACGTGGCGCATGAACGGCATGGCGAGGTAAGCCAGAGCCGAGAAAAGATAAAGCCCTGAAAAGGGCACGAGCAACAGATTGTAGATGAGCGACAGCGGGTTACCGCTGCCAAAAAGCACAAATGACAACAGCATCGCAGGTAACCCCGCGGCCAACGACAGTGCCGCATGCGCGGCGACATAATTGAACCAGCGATTGCTCGAGGCAAAACAAAAGAAAACTGGCTTGTAGAAGACCAGAATCGCCGCGGTTACGCCGAACGACAGAAGAAACGACATCGAAAAAGTCGAAAGCGGAAACAGCGCCTCGACGATGATTGCGGTGAAGAACAGCAAGGTGAACGACGTGATGCGCCGGTCGATAACACGCATCGCAACGGCAATCGTCATAAACAGCCACGCGCGTAGCAGCGGCACCGGAAAATCAAGCAGCACCAGAAATGCGCTGGCGACGGCATAACCGAGCAGAGTACCGAGAGCAGGCAGGCGCAGCGCGCGAAAGGGCAGGTAGAGCAGCGCAAACAGCAACGCAATGTTCAGCCCTGAAACCGCGAAGAGGTGCATCAGGCCCATGTCACGAAACGCGGCAAGCTCATCTTCACCGAGCTCGTCGGTGTCGCCGATCAGAAAAGCTGCGGCGAGC
>JAKQXK010000382.1 GCA_029561505.1 Spirochaetota bacterium
ACCAGCAGGATGTTTCGAGAGTGATAATCGCGGTGGTTAAAAACCTTATGGGTCGGCGCCGCGAGTTCTTCGGCAATCTGCAAGAACGCCTTGCGGATTTCTTTGAGTTCTGTCTCAGGCGCCGTGGTTCGGTAGTAGCCGCGCAAAGTGTGCTCGATAAAAAAATCGAATTCAAACATCAGTTTCGTGACATCAAAGCTCAGGCCGAACGCAGGGCATTTGCCGTCGTTTGTAAGGCGTTGCCATTGCAGCATGTGCAAAATGGCGTCGTGATAATATAGATCCGCCTTATCGGGTTGATCTTTCAGCAGCTGGTTGAGGCTCATGTCGCCGAGGTCTTGCTGCAGCATGATGCCATCTGCGATGCTGGTGTAAAAAATTTGAGGCACAGCAACATTGCCCGCGGTCAGAAACTTTTGTACCGCGATGACATTCGGCATATTGACCGCCGCGCTTGCAGGTTCTTCGTTCACACCGGCGATGGTCTGCCCATCTGCCTGGTGAAGGCGATAGTAGCGCCGTGTCGAAGCTTCGGGCACGAGGGCGGTGAGGCGTTCTAACTCCGTGGTATAACCGGCAGCTTTGAGCGCTTGCGAAAAGATGTCAAAGAGGTCTGTGCTCACGAAAGTACTTTATGGTTTGCCTTGAGCCACTGCGCGATCTCGCTTTCTGAAAGGCTGCCATCAGCAAGCGCCAGAATGGTCACGACGGCGTCGACTTCGGTCGCGGTGATTTCAATGCCGTTGATCTCCAGAAACACACCCATCGCGGCAAACGCAATGCGCTTATTGCCGTCGGCGAACGGGTGGTTTTTTGCCAGGCCGTAACCCACCGATGCCGCGAGTTCGAAGATGCTGGCAGATTCTTCATAGGCAAATTTCTGCTGCGGCTTCGCGATAGCCGATTCGATCAGTGTTTCATCGCGTATCGCGTAGAGTCCGCCGTGTTGACGCACAAGCTCTCTGTGCATCGCGACGACCAACTCTTTCGAAAGCCATTTTGGCTCACGTTTCATTTCGCCAATTCACGCATCGCGTTCTTGTAACGTGATGAAAATTTTGCGAAGGCTTCCATGGCTTTTTCAAAATTGGGGTCATGCGATTTCAGAAGTATCCCCTCGTCGGTTTCTATCGTCGTAACGGTATCGCCCTCTTTCAACTGGTAGCGTTCAAGCATCGCCTTAGGTATGGTGACACCCTGCGAATTGCCGATCGCGCGTATTTTGGTGGTCTTTGCCATGTTATAACATCAGTGTATACATGGTCGGCCGTCAAGGCAATATTTACCGTGCTCGCGCGCGGTTTGTAGGGGGCGACTTACGACGCCAATTCGACCGGCGACGCGCCTTCGATGTTGGCGTGAAGATAAGCCTCAAATGCCTCAGGGGTCAGGCTGTCCTTGTAGAGATCCCACATTACTTCTCTCAGTTCTGCCATCGTTTCAAACTTGGCGCCGTCGATTTTAAAGGTTTCCATTGCTCATGACTCCAGTGCGGGCCGCTTTTTGCGGACGCACCCAAAATATAGTAAATTATACTGCGACGCACAAAAAAAAGAGGCGGGCCGGGAAGCCCGGGGCAGCCTGTCATTAGGCAATAATTATTGCACTCAGCATGTAGGGGTAGGTTTAAACCTACCCCTACATGCTGAGTGCAATAATTATTGCCTAATGACAGGCTGCCCCGGGCT
>JAKQXK010000408.1 GCA_029561505.1 Spirochaetota bacterium
GGCCAGCGTTATCGAAGGTTACAAAAACTTTCGCGCACCATTCTTTACAGGATCGGCTTGAACGCTCGAATTCACTGTGGCCACCTAGCATATGCAGCGGCACTATGGGTATTGGGATTAGCGGAGAAAGTGCGAAGAATCCGGCACCGCCAAACGATTCCCCATCATTTCTGTAGATTAAGGTTCTTACTTTAACGGGCGATTGGGCAAATTCAAATTTCTCAACATATGATTTGCTGACAAAGCTCCAGCAATTCAGCAGCAGCGGTATCGTGGAGAATATTAGAATTGTGTTCTTAAAATGTCTCATTAGAGTAAAAACAATATTCCCCATTATTTCGCACAACATCAATTACCCGCACCCAGCTACCAAGCATTAACCCTACACGTCCACCATTTCTCGCCCATATCATTGTCACCCTGCCGCGCAACCTCAGCGAAATTCTCGATCTGATGAGAATGCCGCAAGAGTGCAGCGAGATGTTTTGCTTTGGTTCTGTGAATCATGTAAGCTCTAGATCCTACACAAAAAAGGCGCACCGCACCACGGGGGTCTGCTCAAAACGGTAGCGTTTCTGTCGGCCCTCTGTTGGTATGGCCTGCAATGCATCTTAAACAAAAGCTGCAACGCCAGCACGAGCAATTGCTGGCCCATCGTTGGTTGTCGAACCCGCTTGACTGGGCGCAGATCGATCGCTTGATTTTGCTGTCGGGCATGGTGATGCTGGTGCCGCTGTTCTTTGGCAGCTCGATCATTCTGGTTTTGGCGTACGCGCCCGAGTGGCTGCAGCGCGGCGTTGCAGAGAAGCTGTTGCTGTTTTTCTGTCTTTATTTGGTTTCGATGGTGGCGTTGGTGCTGATGGCGTTTCGCAGGCGCAAGACGCATGCCACGTGGCCATTTTTCGAAGATTATATTATCTACAGTTACGTCGCTGTTGTTTTTGTGCAATCGTGGCTGTCAGGCACGCACCTGACGGGCGGTATGCTGTTGCTGATGATCGGCGCGTACCTCACGTCGGCGCTGGCTGATATTCGCAAGGTGATGCATGCATTCGTGCTCGCTGTTATAGGTTTTGTCGCGTTGGCTGTCGTAGAAGGTAGTGGAGTTTTTCGTTATGCACCCGTTTTTGCGCGCCCGCCTTATAATGCCGATGGTTCGCCGGTTTTTGGCTGGTTTGCAATTCAGATAATGCAGATCGCGGCGTTGCTCATGATTACCTATGTCGGCATGATCGCGACCAGACGTTGGGTTGAGAGAGAGAACCTGTTTCGCGAAATGTCGACGATCGATGGGCTGACGCGGCTCACGAACCGCCGATCGTTTATCGAGCGCAGCGAGAGTGAGTTTGAGCGCGCGCGCCGCGCAGACCTGAAGGGTATTTCATGCATCATGATCGACATCGATCACTTCAAGCGCATCAACGACACGCTGGGGCACCCCGCGGGTGACGCGGTGCTCGTGCAGACGGCGGGGCTGTTACTCGACAGCGCGCGGCCTTATGACGAGGTCGGCAGGTATGGCGGCGAAGAATTTGCCGTGCTGTTGCCCGAGACGACGCTTGAGGTGGCGACGATGGTCGCCGAGCGCCTGCGGCAGAAGATTGCCGACCACGAAATCGTGGTCGGGCGCAAGAAGGTGCGCGTTACCGCCAGTTTTGGCGTGGCGTGTTTTCCGGGCGACGGTATTGAAACCATCAACGATCTGCTGAAGGCTGCGGATAAAGCGCTCTATGAAGCCAAATACGGTGGCAGAAACCGCGTTGTCGCGAGCCGAAAGAAGCCCAAGCCAGGCAGCCGCGCAACAAAATCAAAATCACCCTCGCGTCACGCGGGCCGAAAGCCTGCGACGCGCCGTTAACCCGGCACAATTCGGCAGAAGTGAATTGCGTGACGCGGTATCGGCGAACGCAGCCGCATCTACGGTCTTGTCAGCATGAGCCGATCGAGCCTACCGAAAAGCAACCCAACAAAACCCTCGCGACCGGGCATTTTTAGCGTCGAAGCAATTTCAAAAATTTATGATATGGGCGAGGTCAAGGTGCCCGCGCTGGCCGATGTGAGCCTCAGGCTATT
>JAKQXK010000560.1 GCA_029561505.1 Spirochaetota bacterium
TATCCGGCTTGAGGCCTCTTTACAGTATCGACGAAGATATACGCACACATTACCGTGATCGACAGCGCCAGCAGGCTACCGCTGATTCTCAGCAATAACGCAAACAGCTCTTTGTGCATGAAAAAAAGGCCAAAGGTATGCAGAACCACAGAAAAAGCGAGCAGCACACCCCAGAGAATTTTTGAACGCTCAGACGCTGTGCTCATCAGAAACAGCACTATAAGGGAGAAATAGACGAGACTCTGCCCGTTGAGGTGCGTGTGCCCGAGCTTGAAGTTTTCATAGATGAACCAGTCTTGTGGCTTTACCTTCACCGCTTCTGAATCGGCCTCGATGACAACGCCGCTCGACTCACCGTCATCGGGTTTTACTTCGAGCTTCGCTCCCCCTCCGCCTTGCGGCACCTCCCCCGCTTGCGGGGGAGGAAGGGTGGGGGACTCTTTGCCAGCAATTTTTTTCTCAGCCCCTTTGCCCGAATCAGTTACGAGGCCGTGGTGCCACGAACTCAGCGCGAGTGCAACGACAAGTATAGAACCCATGAGCATAGTGTAGATCGCGATCAACGCCCGTGCGGACACGGGAAATTTGCGTATGTTTGGCCAATTCATAAGGCGCACGCAACCTGCATCGCCTGTGGGGACAAGAACTTTTCTTTTAGAATCCTGAAGCAGCGCTTCGCGCTGTTTCAGGATTCTCCCTTCGATACCTTAGAGAGTATATTGATCTCTGCTGCACTCAGGTCTTCTATGCGCTTACCTCGCACCAGGTCTTTTACGCGGGTGTAAGACTGTGAGAGCCGCGAGCGCAGCGCAGCAGCGAGAGTTTCTTCGGTATGGTCTTCTTGCGAGCGCCCGATGTTGTACATCAGCCAGATCGTCGTCGCACCGACAATCAGGGTATTGACCGTGGTCTGCAACCAGGGTGGCATCAACGCTATATTCGGGCGGCCCGCGAAAAGGTAAAACGTGTTGATGGTCGTGTATGCGCAGACCATGAACATGTGGTGGCGAATCGTGTCATCAGCGATCGTCGGATTGATCTTGCGCGCGATGCGGCGGTAGATTGCCTCTATACCTAACCACAGCACGTATGCTCCCAGAACCGCGAGCCCCATCGCGAGAGGTGCCGCCACGATCTTGGGTATCGGCACAGCGTAACCATTGAACCAGAAGCCCGGGTTCATGAGTTGGTTCAGCTGAGCGTTTTCTTCGTGCGTCCAGGCGCCGGTAAAGTAGTAATCCCACCCGCCGCTGTAGAGATAATAATAGACGTAGAACATCAGCACCATACCGAAATAGCCGTAATAGGTGAAACGGCTGCCGGGGCGCTTATAGATTTCCCAGTAGCTGCGCTCGAGGTCGACGTCGGGGCACGCGGTGATGCACGACACGCAGACGCTCTGGTCGCCGTCTTTGCCCGGCGTGCGGCACATCGATTGTGTGACTGGCAGTTTGGGTGCGTGCGCCGGCGTTTCGAGAATGCCGCGCGGCATCGTATAGATGCGCTGCATCGGCGCAATCGGGCAAACGTAATTGCACCAGGTCTTGCCACCATAGAAGAAGCCCGTAATGATCGCGGCAGTGATGATACCTATAAAGAAGAACGCAAATACTGCACGGTCACAATTGATGAACAGCAAGCGCGCGGTGACACCGCTGGTGAGAAAAATAAACTGCAACGGCAGGTGCCAGCGCGCCACAAACGAATCTTGTGCGATGGTCATTGGCTTGCGCTCGACTCGCCCCGTCTGGCGGTTGAACGTCTTACGCAGCCACTGCAGCCCCAGATAATACGGAATGCGCGAAGCGAATGAGAGCGGGCAGATACGGCGCCAAGCTTCGTGGCCGAAAATCATCAGAAACAGCGGTACGCAAGGCAAGATCATCGTCCTGAACATGCGCGCGCCCATCGCATAGGGCTTTTGTTCGAGCAGCTGGCCCTGCACCCGCACTTCTTTATTGCTGAGCGCAAAGGGGGTGCCGCTGTCGGGCTGCGTCAGCGCGGGGGTTACGGGATCCCAAAAGAGTGAAACGATCAATACTATCCAGGCGGCGAAAAGAAACATGCGCACGCTGACCATGCGGCGTTCAGGGGCTTTGGCAAACATTATACCTCGATCTCCACGTAGTTTTTCGCGCGCGACATACAAGTCAGAATATAACCGGCCTCGCGGTCGGCATCAGAGAGGCCCGACGTTTCGTCGCATTCGACTTCGCCTTTGATTTTCATGGCGCGGCAGGTACCGCAGGTGCCGGCACGGCAAGACGACGGTATCTCGACCCCGATCTCTTCGGCAAGGTCGAGAATCGGCATCTCCATATCGCCGCCGAAAACTTCGAGTCCCGCCAGCGAAAAATGCACAGTGGTCGCACCGGCAGAGTCGTTCGCAGCGGCAGGCCCGGGTTTCGCGGCGGTAGCCGGGCGGCCGGTTGCATTGGCTAACTGCGCGGCCGGTTTCAAAGCCTGCGGAACTCCGAAACTTTCTTGCCTGAACCGCTCTTTAACCGGAAAGCCTTGCTTTTCGAGCAGCAGCTTCACGTGCTTCATGAATGAGTCAGGCCCGCACGTAAAAACCATGCGCTCGTGCAGATCGGGCGCGATCTGGCGCAGGTGATCTTCACTGAGACGCCCTTTCATGCCCGGCCATTCTTGCGGCAGATGCGGCGAAGTGAATGCGGCAACGTATTTGAACTTGCGGTTCGCCGAAGTGAACATCATCATGTCTTCGGTAAAAACCGCATCTTCGGGCTCGCGCAGGCCGTGGTAAAAAACCACATCGGGATAAACACCCGTGTCGTGCCACCAGCGCGCCATCGATAGCATGGGTGTGACTCCGCTGCCGGCTGCCAAAAACAGATACTTTTCGGCCGTAGTGTCAAAGCAGTGAAACTTACCGACAGGCGGTTTCATCACGACAGAATCGCCGAGGCTCATGTGGTCGTGCAGGTAATTCGAGACGAGGCCACCCTTCACGCGCTTGACCGAAATTTCGATAAGGTGCGGTCGCGATGGGCTTGATGATATCGTATAAGACCTTAATATTCGCTTGCCTTCGATGTTGAGTTCGAGCGTTACGAACTGGCCCGGTTTGTAGAAGAACAGCGTCGGCTCTTCTGCCATGAACTGAAAGCTCTTGAAATCATGGCTGCGGTCGACGATACCTATGCAGCGCATGGTTTTCGTGCCTTTTGTCCAGAATTGCAGTTTTTCAGGGCTGACGGCGTCATGTTCGCTGAACGGCACGAGCTTCAGTACAGAAAAATTGTTCTCCGCCGCCGGTGCGGTTGCCGAAACCGATGGGCCGACAACCACGGCTTCAGCCTGTGGCGGCACCGCTGGTTCGGCTTGCTTGTCGGCTTTCGGTGCGCCGACGGCTTGCGAGCTATGCGCATCAGCAGCGGCTGGTGGGGTTGCCGTAACGCTTTCGGGCTGCGCTTCGAAGAAGCGTGAAGACCGGTAAACACCCTGAAGGTCTGGCAACACCGCATCTTCACCCTGAATAAGTCGCTTCAGCGACCCGTGAATTCTTTCAATGGATTTGCGCTTGCCCGAAGGTGCTGCCGCAAATGTCGCATCGAGCATCGAGGTCACCCATTGAATGCGCGAAGCCCCGAGTTGGTGAGACAAAAGGCTCAGCTCGGTCGCGGGCACAGGCCCATGCTTCAGGTAGTCACGCCAGTTCTTCGTATAATGCGCGTGTAACTCGCTGCGCATTGTCTCGACCTCTGCCGCGGCGTGCGGGGTTTCGAGCATTTTGAAAAAAGCTTCGGCTTCGCGGGCAGTGATTTCCTGAACGACGTCGCACTGCCATGTGAAACATGAGAACGCCGCAAGCGCCACCTTTGTCTGTTCTGCAACTTCTGCCATGCTTCAGGTCTGCCTGCAACCACGATAATCGTGGTTCAGATTGTAAACTCTCTCATGCAGACATGATTGGCGGACATCGTGTCAATGGCGAAAAGTTCAACAGTTACCTCGGGAACAAAGCTCAAACGGCAACCTTTGAACAAAAATAAATGGTTGCGAGGCCACGCTGACAAAGGCAATAGGCCATCGGTACAGGAGACCCAATGAACCCCGAAAACAATCTGCGATTCTCTTTCAGTGGCAAGGGCGGCGAGCTTTTCGTTTTGCTGATCAAGAACCTCTTCTTGACTTTGATCACCCTCGGGGTCTACAATTTCTGGGGTCGCGTCAATTTGCAGCGCTATTTTTTCGAGAGCACCTCGGTTGCCGGCGGCCGATTCGGCTGGCATGCGACCGGCAAAGAACGGTTCATCGCCTTTCTGAAGGCTTCTGTCATATTCGCGGCGATTATCGGTGTGAATACGCTGCTGGTGAAGATTTCGCCCTATCTGGGCATTATTCTGCCGATCGCCTTTCTGCTCTTGCTGCCGGCAATTATCGTCGCCCAGTTTCGCTACCGCCTCTCGCGCACCTCGTTTAACCAGATTCGCTTTCGCTTTAACGGCAAAGCAGGTGACCTTGCAGCGATTACGCTAAAAGGTGGATTACTCACGATCGTGACGCTCGGCATCTATGGCGCCTGGCTCGCTGCCGACGTGCGCAAATTTTTGTACCGCAACACAACCATTGGCACCTCTTCACTCGAATACGACGGCAAAGGTGGCGACATTTTCGTTCTGTACCTGAAAGGAATCTTACTCACCATCGTCACGTTTGGTATTTACGTGAGCTGGTTTAAAGCCGAGGTTGCCAATTACCATACGAACCATACGCTGTTTCAGGGCAACCGCATGAAGGGCGTCATCGATGGCGCCGAAATATTTGTCGCAAACCTACTCGGGCAGATGTTCACCTTCATCACCCTCGGCATTTTCATACCCTGGTGGATCATCAGGCTGCAGCGCGTCATGATTCAGGGCGTTC
>JAKQXK010000433.1 GCA_029561505.1 Spirochaetota bacterium
AACTGAACGACAAATACGGCGGTGGTTCGCTTACGGCTCTGCCAGTCATCGAGACGCAAGAAGGTGAGGTCTCAGCATACATTCCGACAAACGTGATTTCGATCACCGACGGACAGATCTACCTGCAGCCGAACCTGTTCGCGGCAGGCGTTCGCCCCGCGGTCGACGTCGGTATCTCAGTTTCTCGGGTAGGTGGTTCGGCGCAAACCAAGGCCATGAAAAAGGTTGCGGGCACACTGCGACTCGACCTCGCTCAGTTTCGCGAACTAGAAGCGTTTGCTCAGTTGGGTACCGAACTTGACCCTGCGACGCAGCGGCAGATCGACCGTGGCTCACGCCTTGTTGAGTTGCTGAAGCAGCCACAGTACAAACCTATGTCAGGTGAGAAGCAGGTGATTTCGATATACGCAGCCACCAAGGGCTTTATGGACAAGGTGCCCGTTGCGCACGTGCGCGAATATGAAGAGAAACTGCTCGATTTCATTGAAAAAACACATAACGAGTTCTACGTGACGATACGCGACACGAAAGGTCTGCCAGACGAAGCGAAACTGAATTCAGTGCTTCAAGATTTCTCAGAGTCTTTCTTGCAGAACAAATCAGGAGATCCTCGCTAATCAACCTGGCCTGAAATAGAAATATGGCGACCTCGAAAGAAATACGCAGCCGAATCGGCTCGGTGCAAAACACCAAGAAGATTACGCGCACCATGGAACTGGTGTCGACGGCCAAGGCGAAAAAGGCTGTCGATAAGGTAGTTGCCTCACGCCCTTACGCCGACAAAATTCGCGAGCTGATCGGTTCTTTGGCCGCGCAGGGTGAGGTGGCAGACCACCCGCTGCTGCGCAAGCATTCGCATATACGCCGGGCGCTCGTGGTGATTGTTACCGCGAACCGCGGGCTCTGCGGTGGCTACAATGCCAACGCACTGCGCGCAGGTATCGCCCTCATCGAAGAATACAAGAAGCAGAACGTCGAGGTGGTTGTGCACCTGATCGGCAAGAAAGCAATTTCATTCTTCAACTATCAGAAGATTCCGTATGCGGCATCGTTCACGCATATCGACGACAAGATGGGTTTTGGCGACGCTCAGAAATTCGCCGAAGACTATATGGAGAAGTTTGCACTCGAAGCCGTCGACAAAATTGACGTTATTTATACAAAATACTTCAGCGCGGCGAACCAGAAACCGGTTACCGAAACGATTCTGCCGGTAGAAATTAACGAGAGTGAGAAAGGTCACAAGTCACAGCCGTTTCTTTTTGAGCCAGACCCGCAGGCAATTCTGCAGTCATTGCTGCCGAAAGCGATTTGCCAGAACTTTTATCAGGCATTGCTCGACGCCAACGCCTCAGAGCAGATCGCGCGCCGAATCGCAATGAAGAATGCGACCGACGCGGCATCAGACATGATTAAAGCACTTACACTTCAGTACAACCGAGTGCGCCAGGCCAAGATTACGCAAGAAATTGCAGAGATCGTGGGCGGCGCCGCTGCAATTCAATAAGGAGATATGAATGTCATCAACCGGAAAAGTTAGCCAGGTCATCGGGTCAGTTCTCGATGCAAAATTTCCAGAGGGCAAGATGCCCGAAATTTACAACGCGCTTGAATTGCAAGTACAGGGCCAAAAACTTGTCTGCGAAGTGCAGCAACACCTCGGCGGCGGCGCGGTACGCGCTGTTGCGCTCGGTTCAACCGACGGCGTTGCGCGTGGGCAAGACATTATCGACACGGGAGCACCGATATCGATTCCCGTTGGTCTCAAATCACTTGGTCGCATCTTTAACGTGCTCGGTGAGCCGGTAGACGAAGCCGGCCCCGTACAGGTCGATGAACGCCGCCCGATTCACCGCGCGGCCCCCGGTTTTGAAGATATTGAGCCGAAAACCCAGATCTTTGAAACAGGCATTAAGGTTATCGATTTA
>JAKQXK010000565.1 GCA_029561505.1 Spirochaetota bacterium
CTTCTGTATTCTGCACCGAGAAGCTGATGGCGCGGCCCTTTTTGATGATCTGCGGGCTCGGGCGACCGGGCTGCAGTTTAACGTGGTCAGATTCGACTTCGGGAACCGTGTTTGAATTGCGCGTGAAGCCCGTGACCGTATTCGATGCAGCGTCGTTGCCGGTCGAAACCGACTGCTTGTCTGAGAGCAGATTGCTGACGAGCAGCACAATGCCCGCAATGACGACCACCAGCAGCGGAATTATAATAAGAGGTTTTGCGAACTTTTCAAAATAGTCGCTGATTTGAACCGTCGGCTGCATCAGTTCGTGCAACGGCGTCTCGGTTTCGGTCAGTTGTGAACCTTTGTACAACCGTTTCACATGCTCGGGGTCAACGTCGAGGTAGACGGCATAACTCGCGAGAAACCCCAGGGCATAGGTTTCACCGGGAAACACGAGGTAATTGTCGTCTTCGATCGCCTGCAGGTGGCGTGCGGTAATTTTGGTGTCGTCAGCTGCCTGCCGCAGCGAAATGCGTTTTTCTTCACGCGTTTTTCTTAATAGGGCGCCTGCTGTCATGGCAATTACTCCGTGGTGAGGGGGTTGTCGACAATCTTGGCGTTATCTGGCTCTTTGAATTGAAAGAGTTTCGCGTCGATTGCCGGGTTGAGTTTAATGTTCGAAAAAGTCAGTTCGACGCTGCGGCCGCTCGGCGAAGACGCGCGCATTTTGTGAATCAGGTAAGTTTCGGTTTCGACCAGCAGCGTGATTTTGTCGTAACCACCGGTGATCTCTTTTTCTTTCAGTTCAAGAATAAAATACTTCTGGCCGTCGACCTCGCGGGGTTGTTCGGGTTTGTCAAAGCGGTAGTGGTAGCGCCTGAACAGGTTGCTGAGCCCCTCGGCAGTGCCCGCGCTGTAGAGTGACTTGCCGTCTTTATCTTTCGTCTTCAGCGGCTGCTTGCCGACTGCCTTCAGCCTCGCAACGTAGACATAGAGCATCTGGCCGTTGCTCACGATAATGTCGCCCGCAGGCTGGCTGAAAGTGAAGTTCAGTTTACCGCCATCGCCATACGTTGCGACACCTGAACTGACGCGTGTTTTATTCGTGTCTTTAATGCTCAGCGAAAAATCGGCCTGATAACCTTTCAGCGCCTTGAACTTTGCCTGCATCTGGCGCGCAATATCAGAAGGATGTATAAAGTTATCGGCCCGCGGCGCACCCGAAGGCAGCGCCGCAACGAATAAAGCGGGTATTAAAATCAGGTTTTTCATGGCTTTGCAGGTCTGTACCAGATTAAAAAAAGTGATTAAGAAACAGGCTGTCAAACAATATCACCCTGCATAATCAAAAGTGATTGACCGACAATCATAATGTAACGATGGCACCTAAGACGTACATCATGAGCACCAAAACCCCTTCCGCCACGGCGGATCGCCGAAAGAAATTCTTAGGCCTCGCACTTTGCCTTGTTCTCTTCACTGCCGCAACCGCCGGCCAGATGGATGCGAATTCAAAGAAAGAAATCTCTGAAGAAGGCCTGACTGAGCTTTTTAACGCTGCGCTTTTCCATGTTCGCAACGACTATGTAGATGACGTCTCACGCCAGCAGCTGCTGTTCGGCGCCATTCGTGGCATGCTCGGTGCGCTCGACGATGCGCACACACGCTTCATGACCGCTGAAGAAACGACCGAACTGCAGACCGAAATGCGCGGCAATTTCGGGGGGCTGGGCATTGA
The DNA here is from genome assembly GCA_029561505.1 of Spirochaetota bacterium. Lineage (GTDB taxonomy): Bacteria > Spirochaetota > Leptospiria > Turneriellales > Turneriellaceae > Turneriella. The sequence continues at coordinate 1,721 of JAKQXK010000565.1, forward strand.
AATTTCTCAGCGCGACAACGTTCTGACAGTCGTTTCACCAATTGAAGACACCCCTGCAATGCGCGCGGGCATCAAACCGGGCGACAAAATTATAGAAATTGATAAGAAAACAACGCGAGACGTTTCGCTCAGCGATGCTGTGAAACAGCTGCGCGGTAAACCGGGTACCTCGGTCAATATCAGCGTCGTGCGCGAGGGCGAAGACGAAATGCTGTCTTTTGACCTGGTGCGCGAAGTGATCAAGATTCAGGTCGTAACTTCGCAATACCTCGACAAAGAGCGCCTCGGCTATGTGCGCCTCAAGCAGTTTAACCAGACGGCCACCGAAGACCTCGCGAAAGCGCTCGCCGACTTCAAGAAGAAGAAGGTTAAGGGACTCATTCTCGACCTGCGCTGGAACCCGGGCGGCCTGCTTGACGCAGCCCACCGCATCAGCAATTTCTTCATTAAGTCGGGTGTCATCGTATCAACGCGCGGTCGCAAAAAAGAGCTCGATCGGGTATTCAACGCAGACCCCTCGGCAGCGATCGCTGCCGACATGCCGCTCATTATTCTGGCAAATGAGGGCTCCGCCTCGGCGAGCGAGATTGTCACCGGGGCGATCAAAGACCACAAACGCGGTAAGTTCATCGGTGTAAAAACCTTCGGCAAAGGGTCGGTGCAGAATGTTATCAGCATGATGTACGGTACCTCAATGGCCCTGACGATACAGAAATATTATACGCCTTCTGGCGTTTCGATACACAAGAAGGGTATTGAACCTGATATCGCGGTGCCCGCGCTGGATTTCAATAAAGATGACCGTCGCCATTATAAAGAGATAAAAGAAAAGAAGATACTGCAAGACTTCGTAAAAGAGAACAAGGTTTACAGCCTTGAAAGTGTTAAGAAGTTTCAGAAACTTCTCGCTTCAAAGGGCCTCGCGTTGAGCGATTATGCGGCAAAACGCACGCTGAAAGACGAGCTGACCAAAGGTGAGCCGCGGCCCACGATCGATCTTGAATTCGACGTGCAGCTGCAGCGCGCAATCGACGAGATGAAGAAGATCTGACGCAGCCCGTCATATCTTGAAATGTGTTTTTTGATTGACGATAAAAAACGTGTTAAGGATGCGTTTACTATAACCTAACCGGAGCAAACACCATGGAAATCAGCCAGAGAGAAAAAGACGCCATCACAATATTAGACATTCAGGGTGAAATTGACCTTTATAACGCCCCAGAAATCAAAGATATCATACAGAAGCTGATTGAAGCGCAGAAATATAATGTGATTATCAATCTCGAGAAAGTATCTTACATCGACTCGTCGGGCATCGGTGCGCTGATCTCAAGCCTCTCAAACCTGAAGAAATATCAGGGTGGCCTCAAAATCATCAATGTGTACGCTTCGGTCAAAAAGGTATTTGAGCTCACGAAACTGACCAGCTTTTTCGAAATCTACGAATCAGAGGGCGAAGCTCTCGCTAAGTTCAAATAGTGTCTTTCGCATTCTCATCATTCTCAATCTTTCTATCTCTGGAGTTATCATGAAATCATTAACAAACACAAAAAGACTTCTCGCCGCTCTGCTAATCGCAGGGCTTTCAGTCGTTGTTGGCTGCGGTGATCCGATACCGATGGAAGAAATGGGCATCGCGAAAGTGGCTATCGCCCGTGCAGAGACGGTCAAAGCGGCAAAATATTCGCAGCAAAACTTCGATGCAGCGCAGAAGGCGCTGCTTGAAACGCATAATCTGGTTGAACAGGGCAAAATGAGTGATGCGAAAGAAAAGGCCATCGAAGCAAAAAAGCTCGCCGACGCGGCTTACGATGAGTCTGCTCCTAAACTTGCGCAAGACACACGCTCAGAAGCCGAAGCAGCGATACGCGCTGCAGAAGAGGCGAATGCAGAGCAGTTCGCTGAAAGCGAGCTCGGTGCCGCAAAGGCGAGCCTCGTGCAGGGCGATAAGTATTACGAATCAAAAGACTATCTGAGCTCTTACCACCTTTTCGAAGAATCGCGTGAAAAAGCGAAAGCCGCGCTGACAACTTCTGAGGCGCAGATTGAAGTGATGAAACGTGACCTTGCAGAAATCGACGACACCATCGCAGCGGCCGAACGAGCAGGTGCTGCACAGAGCGCGCCCGACACGCTGAAAAAAGCAAAAGACGACGCGGGCCACGCACGCGGTGATCTCGAAAACAAGCGTCTCAAATCAGCTTACGAAAAAATTCAGGCAGCAAAGCTTTCATCGAAAGAAGCGCTCGCACTCTCACAGAAAGAGTCTGCGCGCACGAAGCTCGC
>JAKQXK010000476.1 GCA_029561505.1 Spirochaetota bacterium
AGTGTATTGCGCTTCGCTTTTTTTGGTGCGGCCAAAAATGAAATAAGCGGTCGTGGCGAGGGCAAGCGCTGCCACACCCGCAACGATATATTTTTTCATGGCCTTACCCGTTTTGCGCTGGCGACGCGGTGTAAACGTTTCGTCACGGTACCTCGCCGATCTGTTGTTCCCACGCGGCCTGCGCGATTTCGGTGTCGTAGCGCGTCTGCAGAACATCTTTCTGCCGGTTAATGAGTTCGTTTTCGATGATATCCCACTGGTCGAATGATAAGAGGCCGTTATTGTATTTTACCCGCGCGATCTGCGCGCGCACACTGCTCGCTTCGAGCAGTGACTCGCTGACTTTTGCGTTTTCGAGCGCCGCCCTGTAAGTCTGCAGCGCCTGTTGCAGTCGCGAAATACGCAGAGATTCAACGCTTTCACGGTTGCGCTTCGCCGCTTCGAGCGCGCTGTTATTTGCCTTCATCGCGTAATAGTCTTTGCCGCCGCTGAAGATCGGGTAAGAGACGCCAACTGTCACTGACCAGCGGTCACCCTGCGGAAAAAAAGTCGGACCTTGCCTGAACATCGAGCCCGAGGCGTTCAGCGTCGGAAAAAACGGCGAGATCGATTGGTCGGCTGTTGCTTCGGCGCTCAGCTCTTGCGCAAGCGCCTGACGGTATTCGGGGGTTTTTCTGGCGAGATCGCTCAGTTGAACCTCTTGCGGCGGGCTTTTCACCTCGAGCCCACCTTCGATATCGAGTTCTGTATCTTGCGAAAGGTTGAGCACGCGCTTGAGTTCGGTTGCCGACTGAGCACGCTGCCTCAGCGCCTGGTTCACGTCTCTATCCGCCTGAGCGCGATAAGAGGTCGCAAGCAGCACCGAGCCCTTGTTTTCGCTGCCGCTGTTAAACCTCAGCTCGATCATGCGCAGGTTATCACGGCGACGCCTCTGGGTTTCGAGCGCGAGCGCATGTTGCCGGCGCGCGAGGTTCTGCAGCGCCCATGCGGATTTCAATTCGTAAAGTGCGCGGGCCGCGGTAAGCGAAAATGTTGCCTCTGAAAGTTCTGCATTGGCCCTTGCGCGCTTGATGGCGTAATAGTCGGCGAGCCCCGAAAATATATTCTGGCTGACCCCGAGTGAAGCTGAATAGAGCTCATACGTTGTACTTTGTCCGGCAAGTTGGGCAGTTGTCGCCGAGTTACCCTGGGTGTAATTCAGGCCCGTCGTTACCTGCGGCATGAAGTTGGCGTAGGCAGCCCGGTAGTTATAGCGCGCGGTTTCGATGTTCTGTTTCGCTGCGACAAAATCACGGTTGCCGGTGGTGAGATTTTGCAGCGCTGTTTTGAAATCGAGTTTCAGAACGTTTTGTTCGGCCGCTATCGATGTCTGAAGACAGCAAAAGATGCAAAAACCGTAAAGGGCGTTTATAACGAATCGAGATGTCATGATCGCACAGAAGACCTGCCGGGTGGTGGGGTGGTTCCGGTAGTCATCTTTTATATTATCGGTGTTTCATAATGGCATTCTGTAATTTAAGCTTGAGCCGAACCGCCCCTTCAGCCGAGTAAGCCGAGCTGGCGTGCCCGGTTCAGCGCTTCGGTCTTGTTGCACGTTTCGAGTTTTTCATAGATGCGCGATATGTGCACGCGCACCGTGTTATGGCTGATATTCAGGTCATCGGCGATATTTTTGTAAGTGAGGCCAAGCGCCGTTAGATTCAGAATCTCGACCTCGCGTTCTGAAAGAGGGTTTTCAGCGGCCGCAGGTTCAGAGGTCGCGTCTTCGAGTATCTTGCGGGCCACGCGCGGGCTCAACGGCGCCCCGCCGAGCATAATAACCGAAAGTTCGGCCAGCAGCAGTTCATCGCCCGTGTCTTTGAGCAGGTAGCCATCGATGCCTTTGCGCATCAATCGTACGATGCGGGCCTGGTCTTCAAAAACCGTAAACACGACGAGTTTAATCCGGGGGTAATCGGCGCTGACGCACGGTATCAGTTCTTCACCGCTCATTCCCGGCAGTTCAAGATCGATGATCATGAGGTCGCAAGGTGTTTCTTTGAGGCGTTCGAGTGCGTCTTCGGCGCTGGTGCAGAGTGCGCGCAATACAAAATTTGACTCGCGTTCAAAGAGGTCAGAGAGGCGCTGTTGAATTACCGGACGGTCTTCGACCACAATAATCTGTGCTTTGCTTTTCACGAATCTGCCTGCTGCCTCGGCGCCTTTGTCCGCAGAACGAGAATCGCCCCGCCTTGCATGCGCCTGACGTGAACCTGAGCGCCGATATTCTTAGCGCGCATCGCGATGCTTTTTAGGCCGCCACGTTCTGCTGTGCCGCGCCACGTAAAGGGTGTTTTATCCTGATAGAACCAAATGAGCGTTCGCCCATGTTTCGAGCGTGCCCCAATGGCGAACGCGGTTGCGTGCGCGTGTCGAATCACGTTGGCTGTCCATTCAGAAAGAATGCGGTCGATGTTCAGCAATGCGACGTCAGACAGGCGGATTTCTCCCTCGGGCAGGTGCAATTCGACCGTATAGCGGCCCAGGGCCCTCAGACTATGTACAAGTCTCTTGAGCTGCGCGCTCAAAGTTGCAACCCGTTCTTCACCCTTGAGAATATGCGCGAAGTTGCGTACGTTCTCGAGCGTTGCACCTGCGAGCGCGCGCAGGTGTGCAGTGGCCTCGATGCGCGGCAGTTCGGCCATGACGGCAATCTGTGAGAGTTGCGCGCCCACGGTATCGTGCAGGTCATTGGCAAGGTCGAGCTTGTTTTGTAAATGCCTGAGCTCCGCCTGTTGCCGCTTGTATTCAAGTTCAGTGACGCTCGCTTTGAGTTGCTCGTTGGCCTCGGCGAGTGATTGCCTGCTCTGAAACTCACTCAGCTGCAGACCGCGAATATACCAATTGCCTGTCAGGCTGACGCAGAAGGCGAGCATAATGCCGAAGACGCTCGTTAGAAATTCAGCCGAGCGATAGTTATCGCCAGCGACAACGAGCATGTTGCCTGTATGAAAAAGAACTATGAGCAGATAAAGCACTGCTGCCTCAGTGACTGAAAAGCGCAGCAGCAATGTCGCACCGAAGAAAGTCAGCATCAGCATTGTCCAGTATGGGCTGACGCTGCCCCCGGTCATTCTTGTGAGAGTCGAGATGCTTGCGCCGCAGAGCAGAATTATCAGAAAGCCCAGAATTTTTATCGGAAGCCGGTTTCGCCCCCAGCGCGTCAGCGAAAGCGCCGTGAGAATTGCCGTAATCGCCGCCCAAACAAGTCTGTGGCGTATAAAATCTGGCAGATAGATGCCGGGAAAGCCAAGGTCGGCTCCGATAAAGAATATGTGCGCAAAAATAACCAGCACTCCCGCGGCGGGTACACCTTTTTGTAGCGCGCGGTGAATTTCTTGGGTGAAGCCTGCAGGCGCCATGGGACATAGCAGCACGCGAATCGGGTAGGGCAACTAAAGAAGCTTAACTGCCGCAGCGATCATACCACGATTGCCAGTCGTAAGCCGCAGAATCAGGTGCCTGGGCCCGGCGCAAGAGGCTCGCGCAGAGCTGCTTGCGGTTTTTCGCGCTTGCGCTGCGGTGAAACGCGTCCCGCACAATTTCTGGTGCCGCGGCGGCGGCGCTCAGCGCAACGCTGCCGGTTGCGACGTTGCCGGTCGGTAGGCCGTGAGATACGCCCTGGTACCGTGACCCCGGCTGGTTGTTCTGAAAATACGCATCGTCTTGCAGATTGTAGGTACCAACGGTGCATGAAAAAGTGAAGAGCGCAAGCAAATATGATGCGGGGTAGCGCACGGTCGATTCGGGGCTGGCTGCGGCGTATTGTAAAGTGGTTTTTGTCCTCTGTAAATATACTATTACTTGACGCTCGTCGGCGCGTACGGTGTTCGCTATTGCAGATTGAAAGGGTCATTGCAGAAATATTCCATCGCCTTGTGCGCGTTTTGCGCGCCATTTCTGACCACCGGCAACCTGCGGGCCGAGCGCCTGAACGCGGCGCCGCTCACCGGTGCGGGGTCTTATGAATTCTATTTCATTTCGCCCGAAAAAAAGGTAGAAGCCGAAGCGCACGTCAGGCGCATAACAGAACTGACTGCCGAGCGCGAGCGGCTGAAAGCAGATATCAGGCGCGCTGAAAGCGACCTCGCCGGCCTCGATGCGCGTGCGCCGAAAAAAAAAGCGACCAGGCTCGAGTGGTCGCCGGTAGACGGGGCAGCGGGCTACAGCGTGAAAGTCTTTGATGCGGCCAAAAAGCAGATCGAAACCCAGCAGGTCGACGAGAACTTTGTTTTGCTCGATCTTGACCCAGGTGAATACTTCTTCCAGGTTGCGGCGGTAACGAAATTCAAGACGGGCACCTATTCGCGTCTCTCAGGTTTTCGCGCGACCAAACCAAAACCTTCTGAAGAGCATATTGAAGCCGAAGAGAATCTGGCTGTCTTGAGAGAAAAACTGGCCATTGCCGAAAAACTGAGCGCAGACCATAAAGCAGTGCTCAAGGCCGATGCGGTGGCGACGGCGAATGCCGACAACGCAACCGCTGATCTGCCCGTACCTGCTGAAGCTGCCTACTTTGTCGCTCTGAGTTTAAAGAGCGAGCCGCAGAATTATTCGCTCGTGCATATGATACCCGGGCGCACGGCTCTTCAGGCAGCCCACGCGCGATCAGGCACGGCTGGCAACAGTGCAGAAAGTGCGTTCTGGTGGGGCGCTGATCTCGTCGCAGGCATTCAAGATACCAACCTCGATTTTTTTCGGGTCTCACTGGGTGCCGCAGGTTTTGTGCGCTATGACAAACCATTCTTTCGCTACTTCTATCCGCAGCTGAAACTCACCACTGCGTATTCACCTTCGAAGACCGACGCTTTTGATGCGATGGTGTTCGCCAATCTTTACCCCGGCGTCTATTACCCGATTACGATCGGTAAAGGTTTCAGTTTGTTTGTTTCGCT
>JAKQXK010000483.1 GCA_029561505.1 Spirochaetota bacterium
CGAACTCGTTCAGGCCGGTGAGGACAACTTCATGGCGAAGGCAGAAGAACCCGTCGGTAAAAAATCGAAAAAGAAGCGTGAGGCTTCAGAAGAAATCATAGAACCAGCTGCTGACCTTGAGGCAGACGAAGCTGCCGACGAAGAAGACGATAGCAAAATCAAGTCTGTTGGTGCAGGCAAAGAAAGAATTACCTTTCTGGACGGCAAGAAACCAAAAGGTTTTACAGTACAGGTCGGTGCTTTCAAGAAAAAGGTGAACGCAGAGCGCCACCGCGACGAAATACTCGAAGCGTACCCGCAGAAGGCGTTTATCGCCACCAATGGTAAATGGCACTTCGTCTGTCTCGGCGATTTTAAGTCGCGTAAGCAGGCGAAGGATTTTCTGAAGAAACTGAGCGACGACGGTATCGAAGTAATGTACCGCGGCAAAGTGGGCTAAGACCATCGCGTCAGACACAAAAGAAGGGCCGCATGGCCCTTTTTTTGTGTCTGACGCTTTCATTAAATCTTGCCGATAATCTGTGAAGCCGGTTGAAAATATGCTGAAATGGCTCAAGAACGCTGAGAAATCCTCATCTGTCGAAATGCAGAGTGACACGCGCCCGCCGTGGATTCAGAAAATTCGTGTGCCCGCAGCCGAAAAGCAAGAGAACGAACTGCAGTGGAAAAGCCGGCTTGCAGAAAAGCTGGGCGAAATGCGCCAGCACGAGCCGGCCTCGAAGCCGACGCGTGTGGCCCAGGTGCAGGGATATGCATTTCACATCGCCCCCCTCGACATCTCTGAAGCAGCCGCGCAACCACAGTCAACGGCAGAAGCGGATATGCCTCGCGCGCCACTCGCCGAAGAACGACCGCCGCAACGTGTCTCCGTTGCACCTGCGCAATCACCTGCAGAATATGCCTACACGCTGCAGTCACGCGCGGCGAAGCCTCTCGCATCTGCAGAATATACGTTAACTTACTCGACAATCGACTATGCCGGCGGCGACGAATTTGATCTCGAACGCCTTTTCGAAGCAGCGGATTTTGAAGTCTCTCGGCCATGGTCGGCGCCCGATGCAACGATCGATGCGCTCGACCCGCTGCTGCAGAGTGAACGTGCAGAAGCGCACACCGAAGAAGCCACCGAAATTCTGACGATGGATTTTTCGACAGACGATACAACCGCCGAAGAACCTGCAGTAGAGCCTCTGCCGCAGCGCGCAGAAGCAAGCGCAGCAAAAACAGTCACGGCGGCCGAAGGCGACGGTAAGGCGAGTGTGCGCGTCAAAGCAGAATCGCTCATGAAGCGCGAGTCAGCGCCAAAACCCATGCCTGCAGCGATCGACCGCGCATCGGTGACGCCTCAGGTTCAGATCAACCGCCAGCGCGAGATACTGTTTCCGCTTCTCAAGACCCAGAAGCACGCGCTCGAATTTTCGAACCCGGCTGAAGCGCAGAATGTCATAGCAAAACTTGAAGAGACGCTCGACCAGTTTTCGATCGAAGGCCGCGTCATCGGCATTCAGCGTGGGCCAATTATTACGCGTTATGAGCTCAAGATGGCCGCAGGCATTAAGGTTAACCGTATTCTCGCCTTAACCGACGAACTCGCGATGGCGCTTGAGGCGATGCGCGTGCGCATCGAAGCGCCGATTCCAGGCCGGTCGACTGTCGGTATTGAAATACCGAACAAGCAGCGCGTAAAAGTTCTGCTTGGCGATATTCTGAACGATATCGGTTATAAAGAGTTTGGTGGTGAACTGCCGTTGCCACTCGGCCGCGACATTGCGGGTAATCTGTTGCTCGAAGACCTGACGCGCATGCCGCACCTTCTGATCGCGGGTGCTACAGGTTCAGGAAAATCGGTCGCGGTGAATTCTTTTATTTCGAGTCTGATTCTGCACAAAACTCCCGAAGAGGTGCGCTTTCTGCTCGTTGACCCGAAGCTCGTAGAACTTTCGGGTTACAACGACATACCGCATCTGCTGCACCCGGTGATCACTGAACCCAACAAGGCGATTTTGGCACTGAATTGGGCGGTCGAAGAGATGGAACGCCGTTACGAAGATCTCGCCGATATGAGCACGCGCGACATTCGCTCATACAATGAGAAGGTGCGCGCACAAAGAAGCAAGCGCAACAGCGCAGAAGAAGAGATGCCGATCATGCCATACATAGTTGTGCTCATCGACGAACTCGGCGATCTGATGATGGTTGCGGGCAAAGAAGTCGAGTCGTCGATTATTCGCCTCGCGCAGAAGGCGCGCGCCGTCGG
>JAKQXK010000488.1 GCA_029561505.1 Spirochaetota bacterium
ATTTTCTTTTCTTCTTTATTACCCGCTTCTTCGACAGAGGGTATTCGCTGCAGGGTATGTTTGACATGCTGAAGCTGATCTATCTGGCTTTTATTCCCGTGATCACGATGCGCCTCTGGGCTGAAGAGCGCCGCAGCGGTACTGTAGAACTTCTGCTGACGCTACCCTACAGCGAGTTGGAGCTCATTCTCGGCAAATATCTATCTGCCCTGGTGTTTCTTGGCCTCTCTCTGGCCACGACGCTGTTTCTGCCGATGCTGGCATTTTACGTCGGCGCCCCTGATTTTATGGTGCTGATTGGCTCGTACCTCGGCGCGTGGCTTTCAGGTTCGGCATACATCGCGATGGGGCTTTATATCTCATGGCTGACACGCGACCAGATCACCGCGTTCTTGCTGAGTTTTCTGGCATGCCTCTTTGTCTACCTGCTCGGCTACCAGCCTGTGCTGCAGTTTTTTGGGCCGATGAAAGAGCTGCTCGGCTTCTTGTCGGTGTCATGGCATTCTGATTCGCTCGCGGCAGGCCTATTGGACACGCGCGACCTGCTCTATTACCTGTCTTTCTCGGCCATCTTTCTCTACTTGAATAAAGTCAGTATTCAAAAATTTCGACGGGGTCATTAATGGATTCTAAAACCTCACCAACTATGGAAACTCTGAAAAATTACCTGCAATCGCGCAGAACGACCACAGTTCTCTATGTGGCGCTCTTTTTTGCGTTCAGCTATTTGAGTTACGGCGCTTACCTCAGATTCGACGTGTCTTCAACCGGGGCGATGCGAATCTCGGGAACAACGAAAAACCTGCTGCGCAATCTGCCCGAAAAGGCGACAATCGAACTTTTTGTATCGAATGATTTGCCCGACGAAGCCGTGCTCGTTGCCCGCAAGGCACGTGACTTTATACAAGAATACGTGAACAGCTCGCGCGGCAAGGTAAAACTCACGATACTCGACCCCGACAATGATAAGTCGGCGCAGGCGCGCGCGACAGATCTGCGCATTCAGCAACTCGATCTGCGCGTTGGCGGAGCGAAAAAAGCACAGGCGCAGAGCATCTATTTCGGCTTGGCGATCTCTTACGGCGACAAGTCTGAAACCGTGAACAATCTCATTGGCCTTTACGAACAGCACGACCTGGAAAACCAGCTCACCGCCAAGATCTTCAAGATGGTTAAACCCAATGAGAAAAAAATAGGCCTTTTGTCAGGGCACGGCGCATTCAACCAAAAGAAAGAGCGTAACCCAACCTCGCTTTCGATCTTTGCCGAAAAAATAGGTTCTTTTTATGGCGACATCATGGAAATCAACACGAGCACAGCCGACATTCCGGTTGAGGTTTCGACGCTCGTGATTGTTCAGCCGGGTAAACTCGAGCCAATCGACAAGTTTCGTCTCGACCAGTTTGTGATGCGTGGTGGCAACCTGATCGTACTCTCATCGGGTATGGAAGTAAACTTTGGCCAGCAGTTCATGGCCTCGCCCGGCAACCCCGACCTGAAAGACTTTCTTAAGGGTTATGGCATTGAACTCGGCGAAGACATGATCAATGAACAGAAACCCAACTATTACGTGCCATTTGTGCAACCGAGCGGTATGCGGCTCGAGAAGTTTCCGTACCCGCCATGGGTGCTCGTGCCCAAAAGCGGCCTTAGCCAGAAACACCTTTCAACTAAAGGTAATGCCGCGCTCATTCTGCCGTATACGAGCAGTGTAAAAACCAACCCGGCGGTTCTGCCAGAAGGCGAAGGCAAATTTCAGGTTGAAGTGCTTGCAAAGTCGAGCCCCGATGCGTGGGCCCAGGCAAACTTTGCCTTTCTTGACCCGGGCAAAATGGAAGACATGCTCGCTGCACCTAAGCAGACGGCAGGCACGTATAATCTCGCCGTCACAGCGCGCGGTAAATTCACGAGCCTCTTTGCAACCGCCGAGCCCCCCAAAGAGGCGCCCAAGACGTATCTCAAAGCAGCCGAAAAAGACAGCACCATCATGGTCGTTGGCACTCCCTACGCTTTCAGCAATCTGACGTTTATTCTGAGCGAGATGACGCAAGCGCCCCTGCTCGATGAGAATATCAAGATGATCTTCGCTGCGATTGATATCATGAACGGCAATGAAGATCTCGTTGAGCTGCGCAAAAAATCTGCGCCACGCATTAAAGCAGAACTCGTCGAAGATGGCAAACGCAAGTTTCTGACCGTGCTCGCATTCGCACTACCATTACTGATTATTCTTGGGTTCGGCGCGTACCGCCTGAGCCGCAGAAAACAACTCTCACCCGCTAACTGAGGTTCACTATGCCATTACAGAAAAAAAATACAATACTCGCGGCGCTTACGGCAGCCGTGTTTCTGCTGGGTTTTCTCGTCAACGACCCTTTTCTGCTGTTTGAGAAATCGTATGAAAAATCGGCGCCCCTCATCAAGAGCAAAGCAGACCGGGTGAAAAAAGTCACGGTCACCGACAATACGGGTAAACGCGTTTTCACGCGCACAACCGATGGCTGGTCACTCGAACTCGCCGGCAGTCCGCTGGGCGTTCTCAAGGCCGACGTGAACAAGATCGAAACCGGCCTCAAGAATATTTTTGAGGCGCGCCGCTACCAAGAGGTTTCTTCGAGTAAAGACAAACAGGGCGACTATGAAGTGCGCGACCAGGATTACCAGATCGTGCTTGAAGGCGAAAACGGCGAAAAGATCGCGCACGCCATTCTGGGTAAGTTCTCGGGGGCCGGCAACGCCA
>JAKQXK010000497.1 GCA_029561505.1 Spirochaetota bacterium
CAGTTGACTCGCTCGAAGAAGGCTTCATCGGTGACGACAAACTGATCGTTAAAGGCGACGGCATTTCACCAACAGGCCTCAAGAGCTCACTGCAGAAAGAAGCAGCAGCAAAAGAAGCTGCGCGTATCGACGGTCAGCGTAAAGTGATCGAAATCTGCCGCGGCGCGAACATTCAGGCTGCAGCAACTGTTGACAACTTTGCACTCGCAGGTTCAGCTGTGGGCAAAGACCTCGCAGGCCGCATGAAAGGTGCTAAAGTGAAAAAAGCCAACTGCAAACCAGAAGGCGACATCGTGGGCTGCAAAGTTCTGATGGAAATTCAGAAAAAAGGCATCAAAAAAGATTGCGAACTCGCAATGGCTGAATTGGCTAAATAAGTTTAGGCAAATAAGCAGTAAAAAAGGCGGCGTCAGCCGCCTTTTTTATTTAATCTGCATCTTCGCGGTGCATTTCACGCACTGCAGTAATGCCGATAAGCGCGAGTCCGGTTTCAATGACCTGCGTCGTCAGATTACAGAGCGAAAGTAACAACGCTGCCTCGCCGGCATTTGCGGCCAGCAGATCTTTGATGCGATTGTTCTTTGCGTGGTAGAATGATGTGAAGAGGGTCGCCGTCTGGTAGAGGTATTCGGGTAACCGTTGGATTTCGTAATTGCGCGCGATATCTTGCACGAGTTCGGGAAAACGCAGCAGCCAGAAGAGTAACGCCTCGCGTTCAGCCTGCCCGGCAGCACTCACGGCCAAGTGCTCGATATTGATATGTCCCGGCGGTTCGCCGCATTCCCGAAAGATCGAGTGGATGCGCGCGTTCGCATACTGCACGTAATAAACCGGATTTTTCTTTGACTGGTCGAGCGCGAGCGTGAGATCAAAATCGAGGTGCGTGTTAAGGCCGCGTGTCACAAAAAAATAACGGCAAACGTCAACAGGGATTTTTTGTATCAGATCACGCATCGTCTGAAATTTGCCGAGCCTCTTTGACATGACGACGGGCTCGCCGTTTTCAAGCAGGTTCACCTGCTGCGAAATAATCACCTTGAACTGCTGACCCGGCGTTTCGCCAAAACCCAACGCCTTGAGAGCACCCGAAAGCCGGGCGATATAACCATGGTGGTCGGGCCCCCAGATATCGATAATCGAGTTAAAGCCACGCGCAACCTTGTCAGCGTGGTATGCGATGTCGGCGAGCAGATAGGTCGGCCTGCCGTCTGACCGTACAATTACGCGGTCTTTGTCGTCGCCATATTCTTTGCTTAAGAAAACTTTGGCGCCGTCGCTAACGGCAACTTTGCCTTTTTTTTCGAGCGCGTCGCCGGCGGCGAGTACAGCCCCGCTCGCATGCAGACTCGCCTCTGAAAAAAAGCGGTCAAACTCGGTGCGAAACGACTTCAGATCTTTTTGCTGCTCGCCCAGAATGGCGCTGACACCCAGTGGCGCAAAGACCCTCGAAGCCTGTGCCAGCCATTCGGCTTCATTCAGCGAGGCAATTTTGTCGGCAGAGAGCAGCAGCGCGTTATCAACCTGACCCGCGTCGAGCATGGCGTCGAGGTATTCGATAACATATTCGCCCTGATAACAGTCTTCAGGCAGCGTCACCGCCTTGAATTTCTGCAGATAACGGTAAGCGAACGAGAGACCGAGCTTTTCTACCTGATTACCATAATCGTTCACGTAATATTCGCGCGTTACCTTATGCCCCGCAGCTTTCATGATGCGCGTCAGGCTGTCGCCGACCGAAGCCGCGCGCGCTGACACGATGTTCATGGGCCCGGTAGGGTTTGCCGAAACATACTCAAAGATGACTTTGTCAGAATGTATTTCAGATTCGTTCGAGACAAGCCAGGCGTTCAGGTCAGCGAACGCGGCGACCTTGCCGATCGCAGTCTGGTTTAAAGTGAAATTAATGAAGCCGGCGCCGGCGAGTTCAATTTTTGAAAAGGCGCGGCCATCGATCGCTGCGATCAGTTTTTCAGCTATCGCCCGCGGGTTTTGTCGAAACGCTTTTGCGAGCTCCATCGCTGCGGGTGTCGCGTAGTGCCCGAACTTCAGGTCGGGGGTATAATCGATACGCGGCGCAAAACCATCGGGCAGCACGAGCCCAGTTTCTTTTGCGACGCTTTCAGCCACAGCCGCAACGATCTGCCTGAGAAAGAACCGCAGCGTCATTTGAAATGGTGCTCGTAACCTTCAGGAATCATCATCGAATCGGGAAAAAGCTTCTGCGCATCAGATTCCATTTGCAGCAGGGTGTTGTCGCTGTGCAGCGGGTCGTGGTGGATCATGTGCAGGTTCTTAACACCACCGCGCTTGCAGATTTCTATGGCGCTCTCATACGTTGAATGGCCCCAGCCGATTTTACCGGCATTATACTCTGCCATAGTGTATTGGCAGTCATATGCCAAAACGTCGGCGCCCTGAGCGAACTCGGCAAGGCGCTTCAGCATGTCGTCATTGTGCTCGACGTCGGTTGAAAACACAAAAGATTTGCCATCGACGTCAAACCGAAACGCGAGCGTCGAATTGGGGTGATGCAAAGCAAAACACGAAATCTCGATCTCGTCAATACGAAACCGTGATTGGGCATTGATCGCGTGGTATGCCTTGTTCGAAGACATATATTTAGTACCCACCGGAAAATAAATGAAATGCTGTTGCATGTGCAGCACACGCTCGATATCCCACTCTTCATCGCGCCCATCGAGGCCAGGAACAGTCTTGGTTTCGCCATAAACATCAAGCTTCACGTTCGGCAAGAATGCCGGCACAAAAAACGGAAACCCCTGGATATGGTCCCAATGGGTATGGGTAAAGAGCAGGTGCAGGCCCCCGCCCGTTTTGGGCAGATCGGTCTTCATCAGATCGAGACCCAGAATGCGAATACCGGTACCGGCATCGATGACGATGCGCGTGCCCTTATGCTCGACAAGGCAGCAGGTGGTGTTGCCGCCAAATTTATCAAATTGTGCCCCACTGACGGGCAACGAACCCCGCACTCCGTAATATTTTATTTTCAATGACACGCTTATTCCAATATCGTTCTGATGAGGGGGGTAACTGAAACAACGCCAGTGCCGAAAAGTGAGATGCCGCCGAAACTAAATTTGCCAACCCCCGAAACCAGCGCTGTCACGAGGCATCGCCAGAGCCTGCCCGTCTTTACGACTCGCTATGCTTTCCCTTCAACCCAGCTGCTCGGTGATTCGATGTACCTCGGCGCGGGCGCCGACCTCGAAGCAGACACCCTGCTCTACGCTTATTCTCATGGTTTTTTCCCCTGGTATGAAAAGGCGCCAATTCTGTGGTGTTCGCCACCTCTGCGCACCGTTTTACGCGCTGGTGAGCTGCACATGAGCCGCAGCCTCAAGAAAGTACTGAGGCGCACCGGCTTTGAAATCCGCAGAAACTCGGCTTTTGCAGAAGTGATTCGCCTGTGCGCGAGCGTGCGAGAAGAAACGTGGATTACAGACGAAATGCAGTCGGCCTATAACGAACTCTTCAGGCTCGGCTGGGCGCACTCATGGGAGGCCTTCGCCGGGGGCCGTCTTGTCGGTGGCATTTACGGGGTTGTTCTGGGCCGTGCGGCATTTCTTGAATCGACTTTTCATCTGCAAGACAATGCTGGCAAGGTTGCACTTGTGGCAATGTACGATGAACTCGCGGGCGAAGGGGTGAAACTGTTCGATTTTCAGGTGCCCTCTGAGATTGCTGATTCATTCGGGGCCTACGAGGTACCGCGCGCCGAGTTTGAAGCGATGTTGCACGAAGCGCTCAAGTAAACCGTGAATATCGACTACATTCACGCACATTCGCTCGGCGCGCTCTATTTGCCCCTGTCACGGCAGTTACACACAGAGCGCCTGAAACTTTTGCCGCAGACGCCACAGACAATCGTTGTGGGCAATCTCGATACCGAAGGTTACCTGCAGCGCCGGCTGGTCGAAGAAGACGGCGTGCTGATGGGGGTTAATTTTCCGTTCTTAGAAAGCGCAATTGAGAGTTTTTCGGCGCGCATCAGGCAGCAGGCTGCGCCAAAGGTAAATGAGAGCTGGTTCACGCCACCCGCGAAAAGCGCGACGGAAAACCGCAGTCTCACTATTTTCGATCTGGAAATGGTGATGCTCGGAATCTTGCAGAATCCCGCGCATGAGCGGCTGCTCGAATCTCTGGGCTACCGACGCGAGCAACTGACACCTGTGCGCATGATAGCGCTTTCGCAGAAGCTTGCGGGCGAATGGTATGATTATCTGCTGCATGTTCCCGATCGCTTGGCACATTTGCCAGCGCACAGCCCGGCGGCATCTTTATGGAATCTCTTGCAAAAAACGCTGCTCGGTGCTGGTTACACTTCATTACTGCCAGGTCGGCCGATCGTGACAGGGAAACCCCAGCAGACCCTGGGTCAGCAATCGGGGCTGATACTTTTCGGCATGCCGTTGCTATCGGCCTACCACCTGCGCGTGATTGCTGAAATTGCGCGTGTCGCGCCTGTGACGCTCTACGCAACAGATTTTTCTGATCTGGCTGATGCGCATGATAGTCTGTTGCAGGCGATCGGCCGAAGGTACCGGCGGTACCGCGCGGCTTTCGAAGTCGCGGCAAAGGGCGCAGGCGTAAACGTCGCGTTTACTGCCACAGCCGAAAGAGAACCATTAACGAAGACCGTGCAGATTGCAGCTTTACCAGGCCTGTGGCGCGCCTCTGAAATCATTGGCGATATCTGCCATGCGACACTGATCGCAGCGAATCTTCGCCAGACAGACATTTCGGTAGCGCTGCACAACCCTGACGCACAGTTTGCCGCATTTGAGAAGTCGTTGGCTATGCGAACGCTAACGGCCACCTGTCGGTCAGTTGCGGCTGAGGCGCCCGATAGCCTGATCGAGCTTTGGCAGATTATCGCAACGGCAATCGGCTCGGGAATTGATCGGGAAACCCTTCTACGATTCTGGCAAAACCCGGTGTTTAAAGAGGTCTTTCAGGTAAGCGACGAAGAAATCAGCGACTACAAACTCGCGCTCGAGCGCGCGCAGGGTTTTCGATCAGATTACCAGGGCGACTTTGGTGCCTACTCGCTTGAAAGCGCAACAAATCGCTTTGCGCACTCAACTTTTTTTGAAACGCATCATAGTTCAAGGCAGCCGCTTCGGTTATTCGATTCGCCTGAACGAACGGAGCATCTTCTCAAAGGTTTGCACTGGCTGAAAACAACCTGTGAAAACCTCGGCAGACTTAACGGGCCTCAATTATTCGAAGCGATGCGCCAGGCACTTCTTTCTCAAGGCTTCGACAGGTTCGCGGCGAGCGAGGCATTTCTTGAGATGCTAAGCCGAATCGAAGAGGTTGACGGATCAGAATTTTTTACCTTATCGCAAATTGTCGCGGCGATCGAGCGGCACGCAGCCGGCAACGACCTGCGGTTTAGCCAACGCGCCGACGGTATCGCCTTTACTCCACCCGGTGCAACGGCTTATACGCGCCGCATGCAGGTCATATTCGATCTGAACGACAAGGTGACGGCGCGCGATGACGAAGTGGATTTCATGATACCTGAATTTCGCGACGCACCTACCCGGCTCAGCCCCGACGACCAGCTAACCATCGCACTTGTTCACGCCATTTTCGGCGGCAGCGATAGCGTCGTTCTCGCCTACAGCAACATTGACGCGAAAACCGGTGCGGAGTTCTATCCGTCGCAGGTTCTGGCACGCTTTGAAAAATCTCTGCACTCACTTAAGGTTGCCGTGACGCGTCCGGGGCCATTCACCGCCACGGTGCTCGATGCACAATCGACAGACTTTCCACCAGCGGCCGATGACGACATCAAGACGATACAGACGCTAGAAAGGCAGCGCAGCCAGGCCAGGCGCAAGTTGACTGACTTACTGCTACCTGAAGAATTTGCGACAGGTGCGCCAGCTGCATACCAGCTGCGTGAATTGCATACGTTTCTGATGAATCCGGTATTGCATATTTTGTCTCAGCGCGTGACGCTGCCCGAAGAACCGGCCGAATTCGGTTTCACCGAACCCCTGTTAGCCGTGGGAAAAAGCGCGCGCACAAGATTCTGCGAAGAATACGTAGAAGAGACACTTGCACTTGGCAAAAGATTGCAATCACCCGTTGAATTTGTTGCACGCAAACAGAAAATGGGTGAATTGCCGGCCGGTGGCTTTGATCAGGCGCTGCGGTTACTTGAAAAAAATGAAAATGCCCGACGCCTCATGGATTTCGCTGAAACGATGCCAACCCGCTACCGCCGCGTCGAGATAATATTCGCCGACAAAATTTCAAATACGTTCACAAAACGAGACAGCGGCCACGTCGACCGGTATTATGTACCTGCACCCGAAATAGCCGGCGTCACGATTACCGGCCAGATTGAGAACCTGTGGTTAGACACCTCGACCGGCCTCATGACACGAATCGCATCGGGAATATATAAAAGGCGCATACCCCAGATACTCGAGCTGCACCTCGCCCTCTGTCTGCTGAAAGTGACCAACGCGGGTTCGCCGCCGGTGCACCGGCTCGCTTACACAGAGTTTGCGATTGATTCACCAAAAAAGACTCCAGATCGTCTCGAATTTGAGATGAAAGAAATCTGCGATGTTGA
>JAKQXK010000498.1 GCA_029561505.1 Spirochaetota bacterium
TACGTGCTACCTGAATGTCGTTACTGTGCACCAGAAAAAACGACAGACCTTTAGCGCCAGCGCCGCCGCTGCGCGCGAGCGTCAGAATAACGCTGGGTTTGTCGCCCATTCCGCAGCCGTGCGTGATAAACCGTTTTGTACCTGTGAGGCGCCAGACGCCGTCGTCACCCTTCACAGCGCGTGTCATGACGCGCGACAGGTCTGAACCGTAGTTGGGTTCCGTGAGCGCCATCGCGCCTGTGACTTCACCTGCGGCCATTTTTGGCACCCATTCGTCGGTCATTTTCTCGCCACCGAAACGTTCGATAACTTCTGCAAGATTATAACAGCCGAGCGCAATGCCGAACGCGGCGTCTGCGCGGGAGACGAGCTCCATGACGATTGAGGCTGCAGAAAGATTCATGCCGAGGCCGCCATGGTGGCGCCCCATCGCGTAACCGAGTAATCCCGATTGGGTAAAGAGGTCAACCAGGCGCACCATCTCGGTTGGAAACGTCACTTTGCCGTTGTTGAATTTGAGGCCTTGTTTATCCATCGCGGCGGCAGCGCCTGCGATTTCAATGCCCGCGAGTTCGCCCGTTTGTTGCCAGACGGCTTTGTAGCCCTCGAGTGCTTCTTCAGTTGAAGACGGCGCAAATTCAAGGTGCTTGTTGCCCGTTTTTTTGTATTCGGCCGCGTCTTTAAAGCCTTCTTCTTTCAGGGGTACAATTGTTGCCCAGTCGATAAAATGGTCAACATTGAACATAAGATCGCCATTGGTTTCGTAATAGTTGTTCTGAATCATAAATCCTCCGGGAACGCGTCGATACTTTTCGACCTATTCTGAAGCCGAAACAGACCGTCAAGGCAGTTGACGGGTTGGGTTTTACATCAGGTATTTGTTTAGTTCAACCGGATCAGTGGTTTCATCGAAAATTTCATTGCATTTCGTGCATTGGTACCGGGCAAAAACCGGTTTAACAGAAATGCCCAACAGCAGGCCGAACATTCCCCAGCGCGTGTATTTGTTCTTTCGAATCACCAGCGCATGGTGACGATCGTGCCCGCACGAACATTTCTTCAGGTTTTTCACTTCAGTACATTACTGAATTTTAGACTTCACAGCAAGAATTTCCTCTTTTGGGAAAAGCGGCTTTGTCAGGGATTGTGCTTCGTCGAGCAGGCCCTGCATGTCTTCGCGCAGTCGGCGGGTGAAATTCTCAACTGCGGCTTTGCGGTCGCGGCGGTTCTCGGTGACAAGTTCAGACAGCTGGTAGGGTTTGCCAAACAGAATGTGGGCGCGGCGGGGCAGATGCGACGGCACACCGCCGAGCGCGCGGGGCACCTTTTTGAAGAGGTAAGACTCGTAACGGTCGAGCCATTCATAGAGGCGTTCGGGGGTAGGGTTGTCGAGAATGTAGTCGCGTTTCATGACGATAAAATCAAATATCTGCACGGCGTCGCTGTGCGCTTCTTTGATCGTCTTGGCGCCCAACTTCGGCAGCTTCGGGTCGGGATAACCCAGTTGGTGCAGTTCGACAAGGGCAAACAGGCTGCGCCACTTGCGTATAGCGTCTTCGTTCTTGTCGTAGTTGGCCGCCTGCAGTTTTTCAGCGAGGCGATCGAGCATGGCGTGGCGCACCCGACCAATGCGGAAATCGAAGCCTTTACCGGTCTCTGGGGTGACACCGAAGTCTTTTTCTGCCCGTTCGAGCAGATAGCGCCCCACTGTCAGAAACCGATGCAACAGATGCTTGTCTTTGTTGAGATCAGCAATACCGATTTTTTTCTCGATCTTCACCAGAGACTTATTCAGGTCGTGCAGAATTTTCTCACGGGGCGAAATAATGATAAACTTCATAAATCCGTACCAGACATTGATATCTGCATTGGGGTCGAGTTTACGCGCGTCTTCGAGGCCCCAAAGGCCCAGCTGTGCGACCCCCGGTTGAAACGGCATCAACGTGTCGACTTCGCCCGACGTCGGCTCACCCTCGGGAAAAATCACCAATTTGCCGGTCGGTTCGCTCAAAATTTTGCGAGTCAGTTTCATCGCGTCGCGGTCGGGCACGCCGGCGATGACAGAGTAGGCGCCGATGCGGCGGATAAACCACCCAATTGCGCCACCCTGCCAGTTGAAAACCTGGCGCGAAGCCATGAATTTGAATCGCTGACCGAGCAGCCGACCGAGATAAAAGACTAACGGCGGTTCAGCCGTCGATGGGTGATTGGTGAAGAACAGTAGGCGTTCAGATTTGAATTTTCTGAGCTGCTCGATGTCTTCGGGTCTGATGACGACCTCGCGAATGTTCTGCATCGCGGCGAGCAGCGGAAAATAGAGCTTAGAGGCGAGCCATGGAATAAAGCGGTTTTCGACCGGGGGTATAAAGAGGCGCATTGGTAAACATGGTGTTGCGCATTTGCTCTGTCAACTACTGTCGCTGCCGAGACACAGTGCACATACCCTGAGTTTCTGTTTGGGTAAACTCAGAGCCACAAAAACTTGACGGAGTGTTTTATTTTCACATTTTATCGGCATGAGCAAAATAGTTCACGTTGTGAAAGATGATTGCACGAGCTGCAGCCTGTGCGCAGACACGCACCCGAGCTACTTTCGCCTCGACAGCGACGATCTTGCTGAAACTCACAATGCCGGCGCAAACGTCAACAACGCAGAAGTGCCAGAAGCAGATTACGCAAAGATTCAAGAGTCTATCGACGATTGCCCGGGCGAATGCATTAAGTGGAAAGAGTGACGCCATAAGGGGGATTTCTCCCTCTCATGATGCTCTTATAGATTCTTCGAAATTCTTCACTCGGTACGCGCCCCTCGCCCTTCACAGAAAGGGCGGGCAGAATTCCGTTCAGAAAATACATGTCGATGCCTCCTTTGTTTTTCGCCTCGACTTGCCCTCGGTGTTCGCAGTCGAACAGGTGCTTGATTGCTTCGTAGGTGGTTAATGAAATATTGATTTTTCCCGGCAGGCCACTCGATTCAAGTCGTGAAGCTGTGTTGACTGTATCGCCCCAGACGTCATAGGCAAACTTCTTATGGCCTACGACACCAGCGACGAGCGGGCCTGAGTTCATGCCGAGGCGCAGTTCCCAATAATCCAGACCCTGTTGATGCTTGATTTCTTTCATCTGGTTCATGAAAGCCTGAATTTCGAGCGCCGCGAGGCAGCAGTCGATCGCATGGGTTCTGTTTGCTCTCGGTATACCACCGGCGCACATGAAGCTATCGCCGATAGTTTTGAGTTTTTCAAGGCGGTATTTTTCGGTGACCTGATCGAAATAGCCAAAGCACTTGTCGAGTTCGTCGATGAGTTCTCGCGGCGACAGCTTCTCAGCGATGCGCGTGAAGCCGACAAAGTCTGAGAAGAGCACCGTTGCTTGCCCGTATTCTCTCGCCTCGGCGCGGCCGCTGTTTTTCAGCTCTTCAGCTATATCTCTGGGCAGAATATTCAGCAACAGGCTTTCAGAGCGCTCTTGTTCTTTTTTGAGGCGAAGTTCAGTGAGAATGAGGTTCACGCGACGGCGATATTCACGCAGAACAAGAAAAAAAATACTGTTAAAGTAGGGGATAGCCATAATAACGAGGACTTTGCCCGCTTCGCCCGGTGCGAATACCCATAACCAAAAGAAGAGCGGCAGCGCGAACGGCAGAGAGAAGGATAAAAAGGCGATGGGACTGACGGTGAATGTGAAAGATGCCGCGCCGCTGACGCCGACAACCAAGGCCATTACAGTGGCGATTCGGTATGGATCGTGGATTTCGGATATCTGAAAAAAGAAACCGATGCCGAGAACGCCCCCCGTGATTGAGGCCAGAAATCCGGCGACCCGAAGTTTTCGTATAGACTGCTGAATAACATTTTCTGCAAAGATGAAGTATAGCAGAATAAGGGAGCAGGCAACGGTCTGCGTTATCATGAGCATTCGGTACCGGGTGAGGTCGGTTTCTTGCGAGAGCAGCCAGTAATAGAGAATCATGGCGGCAATCAGGCCAGCGAGGGCGAGGCGCACATTCCAGAAGAGTTCGTGCACGAGAACTTTTTTCACATGGCCGCGATGCTCATTGGGTATCGGCTGAAAGAGGGGCCACGTTTTAGGATTCAGAATTTTCATACTACTTCATACCCCAAATACGCCTTCTTCGTCTTCTCAAACACCACCCTCGGTTCGAAATCTATGCCGCATTGCGACCAAATGCGTTTCAGCAGATACATATTGCTTTCCCCTTGTTCTTCGCGCTCACCTGACGATGGTATTTAGACGCGAACCAATTCTTGATGCCCGTATGGGTGCTCCGCGAGATGTTGATGCCGCCGGCGAGCCCGCTCGATTCTACCGACTTGCAGAGTACGCATTATCGCCCCACGCCTCGGGCGCCAAACCCTCTCGCCCGAAGACTAGCTCTTCAGGCACCACCTTTCTTTGTTTCTCCGGAGAATTATTCTCAGAGCATCGAAACAACTATTAGCCCGACACCGGCGAGCGCCACGCTCCAGACCGCCGTTCTGGCATACTTGACCCCCGCGAGATAAAGAGGCCAGTAGACAATTCGCGCAAAAAAGAAAATCTGCGCGCCGAGTAATGCCAGGTCGCGCTGACCACCCACAACCACCGCAGCAAGCGCGACGATTGCGAATATGAGCAGATTTTCGGCCATGTTCTTTGCGGCACGGTCGGCACGAGCCATAAATGCATTTCGGTGGGGCATGTTGTCACGGTTGCCGACCGCCAGCAAGAAGCCGGCCACGGTATAGCCCCGCGAATGCGCGAGGCTCGAAAAAAGCAGCATGACCCAGTAAAGCAGCGTTGAGCCGAGCAGGTAATAAAGAACGGGAAAGTTTTGTAGCATAGTCTATTGAGACCTCTTGCCTTGTGCAGTACACCCAAAAAGCTACCGATGGGTATTTTTTTCGCAAATGACGCTGAGCCACCGTGCAGCCCTGATAGGTCGATGAATTTCGACGCGTTTTTGGTTTACATCAGGTTTAAAGGTGCCGAAGAGGGCTTCGATCGTGCATACACACGATACTCAGGCTTTGGATGCTCGCCCCGCGAAGCGGGGCGAGCATCCAAAGCTAAAAATAAGGTGGCAACAACATGGCAGAAGCGTATGTAGTCGATGCAATTCGCACGCCGCGCGCGCGCGGCAACAAAAGAGGGTCTCTCGCAGATGTACATCCTCAAGAGCTGGTGGCGGGGCTTTTGAATGAATTACCGAAGCGTAACAAAGATCTCAAAATCGAAAAAGTCAACGATGTCATTCTGGGCTGCGTGACGCAGGTGGGCGATCAGGCGGCATGCATCGCGCGTTATGGCGTGATGGCTGCGCACTGGCCGCAAGATGTTCCCGGTTATACGGTGAACCGTTTTTGCGGTTCGGGTCTGCAGGCTGTGAACGACGCCGCTGCTTACATTCAGAGCGGCACTTTTGACCTTGTGGTTGCGGGCGGCGTCGAATCGATGAGCCGTTGCAAAATGGGTTCTGACGCAGGCGAGGTGACTGAAGAAAACATGGCTACCGGCATGTCGATTGGAAATCCGAAAATTGCTGCGCACTATAACCTGGTGCCTCAGGGTATCTCGGCCGACATTATCGCGACGAAGTACAATATCACGCGCGAAGAAGCAGACCAGTTCGCTGCGTCATCGCAGAAAAAAGCCGACGAGGCGATTAAAGACAATCGCTTTGCAAAATCTATCGTTCCTGTAAAAAAAGACGATGGCACTGTAGTTGATAAAGACGAATACCCGAACGCAAAATGGGACTTCGCGTATCTTTCGCGCATGCCTGCGCTCTTCAAAGGTGTAGGTGAAAAAGTTTTTGATGCGATGGCGCTGAAGACGTATCCCGAACTTGGCAAGATCAACCACATTCACGGCGGCGGTAACGCGTCGGGTGTTGTCGACGGCGCAGGCGTGGTGCTGCTCGCTTCTGAAAAAGCGGTGAAAGAGCATGGCCTCAAAAAACGCGCTCGCATCGTTGCGATGGCGGTTTCGGGTGAAGAGCCAACGATTATGCTCACAGGCCCGGTTTCGGCTTCAAAGCTCGCGCTTGAAAAAGCGGGCCTTAAGGTTGAAGATATCGACCTCTGGGAAATCAACGAAGCGTTTGCTGCCGTACCTCTCTACGTGCAGAAGCAGCTGGGTATTCCGTCAGAGAAAATCAACGTCAACGGCGGGTCGATCGCGCTTGGGCATCCGCTCGGCGGCACGGGTGCAATTCTGCTGGGCACCGCGGTCGACGAACTCGAGCGCCGCAAGGCACGTTATGCGCTGATTACACTGTGCATTGGCGGTGGCATGGGCATCGCGACGGTGATCGAAAGGGTAGAAGGCTGAGCATTTCTGTTCAAGATGCCTTGAACTAGAAATCCAAAAAAAAATCTTTCGGTTTGAACCCGGCCGCGAGCGGCCGGGTTTTTTTGTGGCCAAGGTGGCTGCATTTGACGTATGCTATGTATAGATACCCTGTATGGTATTACAGGTTTCTTCAAGGAGCAATACAATATGAACAAGATACTGATATCATGCATGATGGCACTTGCCATGTTTACGGCAGCCAATGCTGAAGACGCTGCGGCGAAACCTGAAACCGCAGGCAACGCTGAACGACCCGCAGCAAATGCCAACGAGCGCGCGAAAGAAAATGCCGAAAAGCGCCGCGAGCGCAAGCAGATGCACCGCAAAGAGCGCGAAGAGAAGCGTGCTGAGGCGAAGGCCAGGCGCGAAGAGCGCCGCAAACAGAATCGCGGTAAGCAGGCTAACTGAAAAGACACGTTTTTCTGCTGTTGCCCCTCGCGGGCACGCTGTCGCTTGCAGCCACCGAATGGGATATGTCTGCAGGCTTCGGCGGCACCTATGTGTATAGCGGCGGCAATAATGCCGAGACGACCTCGTGGGGCCCCTCTGCTGGTGTCGGCTACCAACTCAGCGAGCCGCTGCATATAAGGGGGGATATTCAACATACCCAGGCCCGACTGCTGTACGACGGGTTGGGCGGCATTGCGAAACAATCCATGACCGGCGTTGCGCCAGGCATCAGCTGGGATATTCTCGAAGACTTCAATTTAGATGCCGAATACGTGTTTCGCTTCGGCGAAAACAGTTATGCGGAGCACGAAGCGGCGCTCGCGCTGGTCTATTCTCGTTTTGAATATATCCGCTTTGGTGCTGATGCTTCGTACAGCAGGCGCGACTATGTATTTCCCGTAACGGGAATCGCCGTTGCTTCTTCGTCCCGGGCCTTCACACTCGAAGTTACGCCAACACCGAACAGCGTCATCGAACTGCCGCTCTCTGCGAGCGTCGTGACCTCAGAATTCAGCACGAATAACTCGGCCTATTCGGTCTATACAGGTTCGGGAGGCGTGACTCTGGCAGTCGCCGACCGTCGGCTGCGCATCGGCGCGGGGTTTTCGCCCGGCTTTGACTCGTCGAACTATACACTGCTCGGCGGCGATTTTCGAATTGGCTATAAAATTAACCAGCACCTCGGCGTGAGGGCGTTCGCGAGTTATACTTCGTATTCGTTCACCGCTTCGCAATCGGCAAAAGGCAAAAGGCAGTCAGGCGTGGCGGTGAACCCGCTCGGCAATACCGATAGTTTTGAAATCATTGTCGTTGGGCTTTCGACGACCTATAATTTCTGACCGGTGTTTTTGCGCCTCTGCTGCCGCAGCTTTTTCGCG
>JAKQXK010000503.1 GCA_029561505.1 Spirochaetota bacterium
CCCGGGGCGATAGCAGATGGCCTGCAGTGGTGCCCGTGCCGCTCGATGCCTGGCAGGCAAGCGTCGGGACGGTAGAGTTCCACGCGTCGTTGCCGTTGCCGATGTAGCCGGCGAACGCACCAGTGGTGATGAGTCTGCGTATGATGCGCGAAGATCCATAATCAACCACGTAGAGATACGTGCCGTCTGATGTGAGGCTCCAAGGCAACGAAAACATGCGCGGATCATAACCCGAACAGCCCGCCGAAAATGTGAGTAATACGGTGCCAGTGCTCGTCGCGGCAGCACTGAGAGTCACGGTGCTGGCATCGTCGATTGATGCAATCGTCGTGCCTCCGGGAAGCCCGGCCGCTGAGACAATCATGCCAATCGTCAGATCGGCGGTAGAGCTGAGTCCCGTGACTGTTGCACTGAGATTCGTGAGGTCGCCGTTACGCGGGGCAGCCGAGGTCGCGCGACTGTTCAGCGTGGTGCCGCTGATCACCGCACCGCTGCCCTGCCAGATATCGTTACCCACGCCATTGAGGCCTATCCAACCTACGAAATTTCCAGCGCTGTCATACTTCACAATGCGGCGGTTGCTTGAGTCTGCCACATAGACGTTATTTGAACTGTCGGCGTGCACCCCCTGGGGCGAATCAAATGTGTGCGCACAGAAGTTGTTCACATAGCGGTCTGAGTTTGTGCTCCAGGGTGTGCCGGTAGTCGGGCAGCTCGTCGAGGTATTGCCGAGACGACCGAGCGCTTCGCCATTGTCCAGATTGAGGCGCTGCACGCTCATGTTATTATAGTCGGTGATATAAAGAAAGTTATTCGGGTAAGCGCCGCCGGCATATGCGGCGATACCGCCCGGGCGATAATACGCCCCATTCTGGTTGTTGCGCCACACCGCACCGGTGTCGCTTTGCCATTCGAAATCGGGCGAAGGCTGTGTGCCATATGCACTTGAGCCGACCCACTTTGTGTGGTTACGTTTTGAAATCAGCGTTTCATCAAACGGGCGGCAGCTGCCCGTTTTATTGGGATTATAGACAATCACGTGCACGTTGTCGAAGAGTGCGAGGCCATAACCGCCGGTGCCGAAGGGCAAATTCTGCCCGGCGGCATACGTGTGCAGCGTGATCGTCGTCGGCGGCGTCGCAGAGATCATGCTGTTCTCTGAACGCGAATTGATAACATACCGCAGCGGCAATTCACCTGCTACCGCGCCAGTAGCGCCCGCTGTGTTCGTCGTCGTTTTGTCGCCCCCGTCGAAACGGTGTCGAAAGATAACATATGAATTGGGTTTCAGGCCCACCGACCCATCGGCGCACTTAGGCCCTTCGAAGTTAAACGGAATGTTATTGGAATATTTTGACTTGATGGTTGTGCCGTTCACCGTCGAACTTGAACTGCCAATCTGCACATTCGAGAAGCTGTATTGGGTCTGTGACGCTGCGGCACCGTTCATGCCGGTCGTCGGGTCGATGGGTATGCCGAGCAGGCTCAGGTAGTGCGTGATCACGAAATCGCCGTAGAGCGTGGCAAAGTTCTGACCAATGACAGCGGTCTGCATTAGCGTATCAAGACCCTCGATCGTGTGGTCGGTCTGCGTCATCAGCTGCGACAAGAAAGTAGCGCCGTTGCCGACACCCACCATCTCAGCACGATGCCGCAAATAGTTGAAGAAAAGATTGCTCTGCAGATAGCCGACAATTTTTGCCGCCCAGCCGAGAAAGTCGGTGAGCTGAGGCGCGTCTTGATAATAATCGATGACAGAAGGCGAAGCGAGCTGCGTGAGGCGTAGCTGCTGTACATTCGCAGTCTGCACAGTCGCGTGCGGCGCGTTCTCTGCAATACCTTCGGCTATCCACAGGTCGTGGTTGACCAGTCGATGTGTGATCACGCGCCGACTATACGTAAAAAGGTGCGAAAGCTCGTGAATAACTATGTCATTCACCTGAGCCGCATTGCTTGAATAGCCGGGGTTAAGGTCATAGTGCACAATACTCATTTCATTGCTATATCCGCCTAAGGCGCCTATTTGCCCGGAGTATTGCTGCAGCGCCACGGGGTCAGTAAAAAGCGCTTTCGTGAATTCATTCGAATATAAATCACGGGGAGAAAAATAACCGCCGACATAGTTGCCGGTTGTTGAATAGTCATCTTGAATATTGTACGCGAGAATTACAACCCGGGCATTGTTGTTCGCATAGGGGTGCTCTCCGCCACCGTAGACGTTTCTGAGGTTCGTGTATGCGGTTTCCATCGTCGCGAGAACTGACGCCGCCTGGCCAGCCGTCAGCGTTGCTTCGAGCGAATCGCGGTAGAGCACGAAGTTCGTCGACACCGCAAGGCGCACGGCGTTGACTTTATAGAACGGCGTGAAGCTGCCGAGCATCGCGTCGGCCGCGGCAGTGCGGGTCTTCACCCAGAACGACCAGGTGATTGGCCCGCCGCTCGCACCCATACCAGGTTTTACCACCGAACTCGGCTCAATTGGTTGTGCAGGCAGAACATTCTGTTCGGTAAACGTCACGGGCGCTTCGCCCAGCCGGGCACAATGCGTCACAGTTAACAGCGCCGCCACCAGCGCTATTTTCAGGGTGAGGATATAGGTTCGGTTTTGCGACATAATCTCTTAACAACAGTCGGCCGGCTCATACACACAAAGCGGCAGACGGTTGTATACTATTATACACTGTTAGACGTGCAGAACGCCAAATTTATGACAAGCTGCAATAACGGATCTATTTACTCAAACTGCGAGAACGGTAGAGACGCCTATCTCGGGCGTCTCCCTGAATTGCGAGTTTTTTTAGACGCGCGTAAAGCGCGTCTCTACGGAAGAAATTGCCTTTATATTCCGTCGATAATCGAATTCAATGTGGCGCTGGGGCGCATTGCCTTCGCTGTCTTTGCATCGTCGGGGTGAAAATAACCACCCATGTCGACCGGCTTGCCCTGCGCGTCGATGAGCTCTTTGTCGATCTTGGCTTCGTTTTCGGTCAGCTGTTTTGCGATCGGGGCAAATCTTGCCTGCAGGTCTTTATCG
>JAKQXK010000506.1 GCA_029561505.1 Spirochaetota bacterium
GATCGGGGTCGGCAAAAAAAGGGATCTTCTGACCCGCGACGAGCGAGTTGTTGAGATCGATGCCCGCAATACCGGTCGCGATCATTGAAAAAGGCTGCAAACGCCTCACCGGGTTTACTGCGGGGCCGCCGATATCCACCACACGGCCGTCGACCGGTGCACCCCCGTCGATCGGGTCGCCATAGGCATTGAGGTAACGACCGCTCAGGTCACTGCCTACCGAAAGCTGAGGGGGCAGGCCGAGAAAATATATCTGCGAGTCCGTTTTGAGACCATCGGTGCCCGCAAAAACCTGCAGCGTGACCTCACGGCCGTTTAGCTTAACGACCTGCGCATGGCGGCCGTCGATCATCGCCATTTCTTCCATGCCTATGCCGTCGGCAATAACGGTGATTGTCGCTTTCGTGATGCCCGATAGCTGTGTGTAAATTTTTCTCACTTGGCAACCTGAACCGGCTCGGCAGATGTTTTTAGTTTTTCGTCTAATTCAGCGCGGTATTTTTCGAATTCTGTTTCGCGAAACGCACAGTAGTTCATCTGGCGCAGAATGTGAATCAGCTTCTTGAAGAAATCAGAAACATCTTCGAAATGCTGAAAGACGAATTCGCGCTTGCATATTTCAGCGACGAGATTCAGCATGAAGCGTTGTCTTTCGAGCGGCGTGTTCTGGTCGATGCGGTCGAAGGCATCTTGCTGCAGAATCACGAAGTCGATCAGCTCGCCTTTCCAAAGGGTGATATGGTATTCAATCGGCACGCTGTCGTCGCCGAGAATCGCAATCTGGTCGCTGACCTCGACGCTGCGGCGCAGCACGTCGCGCATTTGTTCGACCAGATCAGCCCAACCGGGTTGCATTTCGGTTTCGAGCGCTTTTCTGAATTCGGGATATTCTAAATATTTTGAATAAGAATCGAGCGGGTCAATTGCCGGGTAACGCTTAGAGTCGGCGCGTTTTTGTGCCAGCGCATAGTAGCAGCGTGCGACCTTGCGTGTACTCTCGGTTACGGGTTCATTCATATTGCCGCCCGCAGGCGAGACTGTACCGATGAACGTTACCGAACCGGTTTTGCCGTTGTTGAGTTCAACAAAACCGGCTCGGGCATAAAAGGCCGAGATGACCGCAGAGAGATCCATCGGAAAAGCGTCTGGCCCGGGCAGCTCTTCGAGCCGGTTCGACATTTCGCGCAATGCCTGCGCCCAGCGCGAAGTCGAATCGGCGAGCAGCAGCACTTTAAGGCCCATCGCGCGGTAATATTCGGCTATGGTCATGCCTGTATAGACAGAAGCCTCGCGTGCCGCTACCGGCATATTCGAAGTGTTGCAGACGATCGTCGTTCGCTCCATCAGCTTGCGACCTGTGCGAGGGTCGTCGAGCTCGGGAAACTCTTTAAATATTTCAACAACTTCATTTGCCCGTTCACCGCAGGCTGTAATGATAATAAGATCGGCAGCCGCGTTTTTGCTGATCGCATGCTGCAGAACTGTTTTGCCGCAGCCGAAGGG
>JAKQXK010000525.1 GCA_029561505.1 Spirochaetota bacterium
CCGATAAGCTGAAAGATGATTTTCTCGCCAACACTTCGCACGAACTGCGTACTCCGCTTTTTGGCATTATCGGGCTCAGCGAATCGTTGCTGACCGAGCCGGCACTTTCTGAGCGTGCTCAGGAAAACATTGGGTTAATACTCACGAGCAGCAATCGTCTTGCGAGGCTCGTTGATGACATTCTCGACATGTCTAAGCTTAAGAACCGCGACATCATTCTTGTTAAGCGGCCGATTAGCCTGTTTCAGGCAGTTGATATTGTGTTCAAAATTATTCAGCCGATGGTGGGTAATAAAGAAATTGTGCTGCAAAACCTTGTGCCGCGCAATCTGGCGCCGGTTTGGGCTGACGAAAACAGGCTGCAGCAGATTTTGCATAACCTGATCGGAAACGCGATCAAATTTACGCAGCGTGGTTACGTGCGCGTCGATGCGCGTCTTCAGGGAAAAACCGCATTCGTGTCTGTTATCGACAGCGGCATTGGTATTGCGCCGACAAAACTTGAGACTATCTTCAACGCATTTGAACAGGCAGAAGCTTCAATCGAGAGGCAGTATGGCGGCACGGGCCTCGGGTTGACCATCACCAAGCGCCTCGTCGAGTTACACGGTGGATTAATGAGCGTCACGTCAGAACCAGGTCATGGCGCCATTTTTGCCTTTTCATTGCCTCTGGCTGACCCAGGCCTGTTGGCCGACGGCGCCAATGAACCTTTGCCGGGCGCGCTGCGTGAGCACAGTGACTGGTCAGCTACCGAAGCCGCAAAGGCATTTAATCGCGACTATTTGCCGACCGAAGGCCTGCAGGTGCTCATTGCCGACGACGAACCTGTCAACATAAGGTTGCTCACGCAGGTGCTTGAAGAAATTGGCATTCATGCCCGCACGGCAACCGACGGTGAATCGGCGCTGCAGCTGATGCAAAGCCAGGATAAATGGGATCTCATTCTGCTCGATGTCATGATGCCAGGCATGAACGGCTTTCGCGTCTGCGAGAAAATTCGCGAGCGATGGTCGGCGACTGAATTACCGGTCATTTTTCTGACGGCCCGAGGCAGCAGCACCGATCTCGTCAAAGGGTTTTCTCTCGGCGCGAACGACTATTTACCAAAGCCTGTGGCACGCGAAGAAATTATAGCGCGCATTCAGACGCAGCTTTCGCTCGTCAAGGCGCGCCTCGACCTGATACAGCTCAACGACATTCGCAAAGAACTCGAACTCGCCAAGCGCATTCAGCGCGCCTCTTTACCTGAAAATCTGCCGCAAAGCCCTTATTGGAAAATCGCCGTCGACTTCGAACCCATGGCGCTGATCGGCGGCGACTTCTACTCCTTTTTGCCTATCGATGCGAGGCACCTCGGCATCTTTGTCGCCGATGTTTCTGGCCACGGAATTCCCGCAGCTCTCATCGCTTCGATGCTGAGTATTTCGATTAATCTGCAGCGGCAGGTTGCCGATCACCCCGATCAGGTACTCGAGAGCATTAATGGTATTGTACACCGCCAGCTCGAAGGGAATTTTGTTACCAGCTGTTATGCATACCTCGATCTTGAACAGGGTATCGTCGCGACGGCGAGCGCCGGCCATTTGCCGCTGATCTTGCTGCACCGCCATACAGGGGTTATCGAACGCCTGAAGCCTTCGGGCAAGGTACACGGTATATACCCCGAAGTGACCTACCAG
>JAKQXK010000574.1 GCA_029561505.1 Spirochaetota bacterium
TTCTGCTGAAGTTGCCACCCTGCCGCTGTTATCGGCCAGTTCAGAAACGCGTGATCGCGCAATCAGCCCCAAAAATGCTGCCAGCAAAACAGCCCCAAAGATCTGCAGGGCAAGGCGCGACTTCGGCGTCATGGTTGCCAGCGTCGACAAACCGCAGCGGCACGGCAAACACTTCTGGTTTGTCGCGCCGTCTCGCTTCACCTAAGCGTCTCTCATGAGAATTGCCGCAGCAGCTGCGCTGGCACTGGTACTTTTGCAATCCACCTTCGCGTATCGGGTGGTGCTCGACCCGGGGCATGGCGGCCGTGACCAGGTGCCGCATTCGCTCTACGGCGACAAATTCGACCGGCGTCTGGGAATCTACCTCGACAAATTTCGCGAGGGCGCACGCCATCGCGGCGTTTGGGAATTCGAGGTGATGCATGATATTGGCATCAGGGCGAAGGCGCTGCTCGACCTGACGCAAACGCCCGAAGGCCGTGAAAAATTCGCCAAAATTCTTGCGCGTTATGGCAAAATTTCGGGTTCAGTTCAGCCGATCGAAGCCTTCATGTCGCGCGAGGCCGGTTACACAGAAGATTATTTCGAGCGGCGCGACGATTTGAATGCAGCCTATCGTCTTTATGATTATCCCGACCAGAAGACCGGTGAGTTGAGATCCGGCACCATATCGCGCATCAATGCGCTTGAACCTGAGCTCGTGATTACCCTGCACCTGACGCACACAGAAGCCCCGGCTTCAGGCGGCATGGCGACCGTGATCACGCCGGGTTATCGCACCTATTCGCTCGCGCACCGCTACGTTCGCGCGAACGCTGCGGGCCGGCAGGCGATACGCACGAGCTTTGGCAAAACCGCCTGGAGCAGGTGGTTCGTTTCTGATGACCGCTACAAGGTGTTTCCCAGTTTTATGGCAGACGCCTTCATCTATTACATAGGTTTTTGGTCAAAGCCAGATGGTCTGCATACTGACCACACACGCTTTCGCGGCCACCGCCACAACCTTGTCACCTGGCGTTATGCTGATTCAGATTCGATCGTCGAATCTTTGTACGGAAAATCGGGCGAGCGTTATGCAACCTCGCTCTCGGCGTTTGAACCCCTTGGTCCCTTCTGGGAAAGGGAAAAAAGCGAACCCGAAGACTGGCGGCGCGAAGGCGGTGAAGAGGGTTTCGGCGGCGACAACCATTTCGCCGGCACCGAAGTGCTGCGCTATACCCGCGCCGCGTTTATGGTGAACGGTTTCGATACCGCAAAAACCGCGCCGAAAATTCTGCCCCCATACCTTTCGACCTGGGCAGTGCCGACGTATGTCAATGCGATCTCTGCCTTTGTCGAACTCGCGCACACCGTTTCAAAGCGCGACCACTTGCGCATGGCGAAATACCGGCACGTTTATGCAGAAGCCGTTGCCGTGTCTGCCTATTCGCTGCTCTACGGTATAGGTGATGCGCGCGTTGCAAAAGGCAAAGCGCTCAACCTTAGCCGCTACCAGAATCTGGCCGGTGGCAACTACTTCAAGCGGGTGAAGCGATGACTACAGAGCGGCAACGGGTGCATGCACAAGCACCTGCAAGGGTGCTGATCCATGCACCGAATTGGGTGGGAGACCACGCGATGGCGTTTCCATTTTATGCTGCGCTCAGAGAGCTTCTGCCCGAGGCCGAGCTCGTGCTGATCGGCCGCCGTTGGGTATCAGATCTGGCACCACCATGGTTCGATGAAATTATTAACCTCGAAGGCAAAAACCTGCGCAATGAAGATCTTAAAGCGTTACGCGCCTTGCGCTTTGATGCGGGCTTTACGCTTTCACCCAGCTTTCGTTCGGCGTGGCTTCTGAAGCGGCTCGGAGTTACGCAGCGCTTTGGCTTTGCCTCAGACATGCGTTCATGGCTCTTGACGCGCCCGAAAAACCCTGAGCGTCGCGAACCGTATAACCGTTTCGAGCACCGCTCGCTTGCCTATCTGAGGCTTCTGAATCAGTGGTTGCCAGCGGGCTCACTGGCAGAAGATATTTTCGAGCGTTTTCGCGACGTGCGGCTCGACGCGCAGCCGGTCGCACCTATTGAGAAAAAATACGGTCTGGCAAAATCGGCTGAGCGTATCATCATTGGCCCCGGCAGCACCGCCGCTTCGAAAAAATACCCGGCGAGCCACCACATTCGCGCGCTCGAACTCATGAGAGCGAGGCATCCGCATTTGCAGATTGTGCTGCTCGGTGCGCCGATCGACCAGCACGATGCCGATATCATTCTGCGGCATTTTGCCGCTGACAAGAAGACAACAGTGTTTTCGCTGTGCGGCAAAACGACGCTGACCGAAGCACATGCGCTCATCAGCTCGGCACGGTTCGTCGTCGCGAACGATTCGGGTATCGCGCATTTGACCTCGCTCACCGCGACGCCTCTCATCACGTTTAACGGTATGGGGCGGCGCCAAGAGACCGGCCCGCTCACGGCAAGCAAAGTCATGTTTGATCTCGATCTGCCGTGTTCACCGTGTTTTGCGAAGGTCTGCCCGCGCCGTGACGCGCCGCTCGAATGCCTCACGGGCATATTGCCCGAGCGCGTCGCCGAAGCGGGGCTTGCTCTGCTGCGAGTTAAAGCTGGTAAGACAGCCCGCTGATTGTTTTTGGTGTCCGGTATTTTGGGGTAGGCGCTCTACCTCGTATGAAAACTATTCAATTCGCGGCGTTCGCGCTGCTCTTTGGCGCTACAGCCTGCGCCCAGATTCAAGAAGAAGACGATCTCGCCGACGCTGCCGCGGCCGAACTCAACAAGCTAAGCCTCTACCAGTCAGCCTATAACCCGGCGCCGCAAACCGCGGGGCTACCTTCAGAATACCTGCAGGTCGGCGAGAACCTGCTGATCAACGGTTCATTTGAAACGCCGGTTCTGGCAGCGCTGTGGTCAGATCTGCCGAACGCCGACGTGCCCGGCTGGCATGGAGCCTGGGTCGACGAGACCTGCACAACACCCGTGCGCATCGAACTGCACTCGAAAGACCTATATTCACTTTCACCCGATCTCAACCAATACACCGAGCTTGATTCTGAAAATGCCTGCACTGCCGATGCCAGGCTCAAGCTCACGCAGACATTCTATACGCAGCCCAACCACATCTACCGTCTCAGCTTTTGGATGCGCGCGCGCGACGCTGAGCACGCGATGGGGCTCAAGGTCGCCGTCGGTGAGGCGCAGGCATTCGACTATGTGCCCACCGCAGACGCGTGGCAGATCGTGACCGTTGACTTTGAAGCCACTGCTTCGACCACGACGCTGTCTTTCACGGACACCGGCGCGGGCGATACCTTCGGTACGCTGCTCGACGCCGTTGCTGTCAGCGAAGTGACCGTTAACACAGAGGCGATGCCGAAACCTACGGGGAAAAAGGGAAAACGCGGTAAGCGCA
>JAKQXK010000556.1 GCA_029561505.1 Spirochaetota bacterium
CTGGTACTGGTCGCGGCACGCATTGTTGCACGCGCCCTGGTTCGCGTCGCGGTTCTTGAAGTAGTTGCTCATGAAGCAACGACCGCTGTGTGCAATACAGATTGATCCGTGAACAAAGACTTCGATCTCTATTTCGGGGCAACGTTGGCGTATCTCTCTGACTTCTGCGAGCGTCACCTCGCGCGAGAGTATCACGCGTTTGGCCCCGAACCTGTGCCAGAATTCGACCGCCGCGAAGTTCATCACGTTCGCCTGTACTGAAATATGCACCGGCAGGTGGGGAAAGTTATCGCGCGTAATCATAATGAGCCCCGGGTCGGCCATGATGAGACCGTCTGGTTTGAGCTCGGCCATCGCTTTCAGGTAGCGCAGGTAACCTGGCACTTTCGAGTTACGCGGTATCGCATTGACGGTGAAGTAGATCTTCTTGCCGCGCGCGCGCACGAATTCGACCGCCTCGCCCAGGTTGTGCAGGCGAAATTCATTCTCCCGCGCGCGCAGCGAATAGCGCGGTACGCCACAATAGACGGCGTCTGCACCGTATTCAATTGCCACGCGCAGTTTGTGCGGGCTGCCTGCCGGCATCAATAATTCAGGGACGCGCGTCATGATCACCGACGATCAGAGTGGCTTCAGGCCACTATGATCGTCGACATTTCGATCGGCCGCGGTGCTGCCAAAATATGAACCACCGACATAGTCCCATACCGGTGAAGTGAACCCAAAGTTCTTGAGCGGCGCGCGGTAATGGTGCATCATGTGGTTGCGGCGTATCATTTTGAAATAGGCGTTCTTAAACTGAAAGAAGTGTACCGAAAAATGCAGAAAGTCGTAAATGACGTAACCGGTTAGAAATCCCCCCATGAAGGGCAGGTAGTGAAGTGGCAAAAAGTACCTGAACAAAAAAAACAAAGTGACTGCCAGCGGAATGCTTGCGCCGGGTGGCATCACGAGGCGGGTGGCATCGCGCGGCGCGTCGTGGTGAATGCCGTGCGAATAGAAATAGATGGCCTTAAAAACCCGGTTGGTCTGCGGAATGTGAAAAATAAAACGATGCAGAAAATATTCGATGAAGGTCCAGAAAAGCATGCCGATGCAAAAGGAGGCAATTATGTCTGTGGCAGATAGCGGCGTAGACGTTATCGCGAGATACACGAGGCTGACGATAACCGGAATATAGATCACAAACGGGGTGGCAGGGTGCACGTGGCTCAGCCGCTCGAGCAGGGGGTTACTGAACATGCGAATCGTCTCGCTTGTCGCCATTGCTTCACGAATGCTCATCTTTTTTGTGCCCATTGAACCCCCAATCAGATATGCGGCAGGCACCGGGCCAATGAATATCGTGTCAATTCTATTTAAGATATAACACTCCATTTATCGATTATCGCTTGACGGTGTGTTTTTGCGGCGGCAAATTCGGTCAGCAGCAAGCCTGCGCAGAGGTTATATGAAAGCGACCGACCCCAACTTCATTGGCAGAAAGATACCGGAGTACAGCAATGTGCAGGTGATGAGTTATCTGATTTCGACCCACCACGAGTTCACGCGCAACATTATGGACGAAATCGACGACCTGATCGCGCTGGCCCAGAAAGAAGTGACAGAGCCACCCGAAGAGCTCGGGGTTCTCGCGAATCTTTGGAAAAAATACCACCGCGATATGGTAATGCACCTGCACGACGAAGAAAAAATTCTGTTTCCATGGATACGCGAGCTCGACGAGTCGGGCCGATCGCGTGATGAAGTCGCCCGCAACTACTCGGGTTCGATCAAACAAATGCTTGAAGAGCACGAACACCACGAAGAAGATATCGAGCGGGTCAAAAAACTGTCTGATCAGCTTTCGCAAAAGGGCGGTTTTATACCTGTGCTCGCGCGACTCTCGTATAAACTGCGCCAACTAACCAATGATCTTGAAGAGCACATGCGCATCGAGAGCGAGCTGCTGTTTCCCCGCATTCTCGGCAAAACACCAGCCTGATATTCGGGCACTCCCGTCTGCGGCAACAATATATTGATGCTGCGTTGTTTGCGCTGCAAATTGTTAATCGACAAATAGTGAGTCATCACGCTGCTTAGCGCGCCATGAGCATCGGCTCGCATGCGCGGCGACTACTGACATCGGCGTCAGATATTGCGAACTTTTGTTCACTTAGAGCTTGCCGCCCTGTCTCAATTATGGTTTATCATTTATGAAAATAGCAGATTTCGTCCGCGTAAAGAAAAACTCTTTAACCCGGCGCTACCAACAGAAGACCGTACCCATCACCCGCGTGGTCGAAGATTATATCGCGGGCGACATCGACCTGACCGTCGACACATTTGCAGAGCTCTTGAAGCACAAACATGAAATTTTTGATTTCAAGTTTGTTTCTTCACACTATAGTTTCTTGCTGACTAAGTTCTTGCCCCAGGTGATCATTCACTCAAAAGCACAAGACACCCGCATCGCGCAAGACCACTACGACATCGGCAACGACTTCTTCTCATGGTTTCTCGGCAAGCCGATGATTTACACGAGCGGCATCTACAAAACCGGCAAAGAGAATCTCGAGCAGGCACAACAGAACAAAATCGATCTGATCGCAGAGAAGATTCTGCTGCAGAAAGGCGACAAAATGCTCGATATCGGCTGCGGTTGGGGCACTCTGCTCTACAATTCAGCAAAAAAATACGGCGCGCAGGTTACCGGCGTCACAATCGCAGAGCAGGGCTACCAATATATCAGCGAGCAGATCGTAAAACAGAAGCTGCAAGGCAAAGTTAACGTTCTGAAAATCGACTACCGCGATATTCCGAAGCAGAAATTCAATAAGATCACCTGCGTTGAAATGGCCGAGCACGTCGGTGTCAAAAACTTCAACAAATTCATGAAGCAGATCTATGACCTGCTCGACGATGACGGCATCTATTACCAGCAGGTTGCAGGCTTAAAGGCCGGCCTCTGGAATATGGAAAGCCTGGTCTGGGGTCTTTTCATGAACAAGTATATTTTTCCCGGTGCTGATGCGAGCATGCCGCTGAAATGGTATGTCGCAAAACTCGAAAAAGCAAAGTTTGAAGTGCGCAGCGTCGAGACAATCGGCATTCACTATTCGCGCACACTAAACCAGTGGCACGAAAACTGGCTCAGCAATGAAGACAAGATCATGGGCGCATACAATGCCTATTGGTTCAGATTGTGGGATGCCTTTCTCGCATGGTCAACGAACATTGCCGAAGAAGGCCACGCAACGTGCTACCAGATCGTAGCGCACAAGAACAAACCCAAGTTCAACCGCAAGCGGTTCATCGGAAAGAAGACTTTCGCTTAAGCGAAAGTCTTCTTAAGCCCAACGCGAAAAATTCTGTGAGATGAAATCCACCACTTTCTGGTGCGTTTCTTTTTCTTTCTTTTCGACATCCATCGCTTCACCGAAGGCAATGTGAATTCTGCGCTTGCGTTTCAGTGGGCCGAAACCCTTCAGAATGCGGCCATTGCTCCAGAAATCAGTCTTCAGCGCGACCGGCAGAACCTTAACACCCGCGCGTTTGGCGAGTTTGGTGCCGAGTGAATTAAAATTTTCGGGCACAAACGATTTCTGGCGCGTACCCTCGGGAAACAGAATTACCGATAGGCCATCTCTGAGCCGCTTTTCGCCTTCGCGCAGAACAATTTCCATGTCTTCGCGCGCATTTTCGCGGCCGACGACGATCGGGTCACGCGATTTCATGATTTTACCGAAGAACACTCCCCGCATTAATTTCTCTTTAACGACAAACGTCGTCGGCTTAATCACGGTCACGAGGCAAGGCAGCACAAAGGTCTCGAGCGCGCTCATGTGGTTGGCGATAATGACCAGGGGCCCTTCGGCTTTGCGCAGGTTATCGATGCCGCTGATTTCGAAACGGCCGCCCACAGACTCGATCGCGCGCATCACATCGAGCGAAGTTTCTGCCCAGTTTTCATTACCATATCGGTCTTCTTCGATCAGCTTGCGTGACTTAAATACCGTGCCGACAAAGCGGGCATAGAGCCACCAACGCGAGCGCAGCAGAGCGTAGTCTTGCCAATCGGTCGTTTGATTCGCGGGCGTGGTATAGGTGTCGCTCGGAAAAAGGTTCATGTTTGTTTGATGCATTTAAATAGTCTCAGGTTGCTGATTAAATAAGAGCCCAATCAGGTTATTGATGGAAACCTAATTGGGCGAACACATGTACACCACTATTTTGGCATTGGCCATGCTGCGGCGCACATCTTTCCCTAACGCTGCCGCGAAATTCTGGCAGCGCGGAGGTTCATAAGTGAAGAAAATCCTAATTAGTCTTTTTATTGCGACGGGGGGCTTTAGCCTGCACGCTGTCACCACCATCTACGTTCATGGTTTTCATTTTTCTGTGCAAAAAACCGAAACGGCAAAAACCTGCCAGGGCAAATCAACCTGCCCGAGCTACTGGGGCACCCAAGATAATACGACCGCTGTTGTGCACACAGGTTACGATGGCCGGTTTAACCCGACCGTCGCAGGTTCTGAGCGCGGTTCAACCCGCCTTCTGGCAAACCTGAACGCCTATTGCCGCCGCGACCGGGGCCAGTCATGCCGCATCGTCAACCATTCAATGGGCGGATTAACCACCGGTTTCGTATTGGCCAACTATAACAGGTCAAACATCTATAACGTTCTGTACGTGACCTCGCTGGTTTCAGCCGAAGGCGGCTCTGAGCTCGCGAACATCGGCAACCCGGTGCTGCAGACGCTGAACGTCATCACGCTCGGCCTGTCGAATTTCTTTCTGAACTTTCCCGATGCGGTTAAC
Source organism: Spirochaetota bacterium (assembly GCA_029561505.1). Lineage (GTDB taxonomy): Bacteria > Spirochaetota > Leptospiria > Turneriellales > Turneriellaceae > Turneriella. Next base: position 4,801 of record JAKQXK010000556.1, read on the forward strand.
GTGCTCAAGACCAGCGCTGCGCGCGCGGCCTACGACCACAACCTGACAAACGGCACGCCATTTTACCATCTGGCAGGCAACACCTCTGAATGGTACATCAACTGGATCTTCCCGGGCAGCCACGACACTGTGCTCGCGATGCATTCGACCTGTAGTTACCGTGACGTTGTTTCTTTTTCACGCTGCGGCGGTGAAAGTGTGACGACAGGCATCTGGCCGTTTCGTAACACGAAATATTACACCGCCCATTCGAATCACTACCAGCACCCCCGCCACAGCGCAGCGGGTGTCGCGATCAAGCACCTCGACTACCCAAACCGGTCTGACGTTTCGCGCGCGGCGCCAAACTAATTGGCTTTGAGCCCCATGCCCTTTTGCGGCATGGGGTTTTATCTACATGAAAAATCGAAAGAACCTTTACCTTCTCATAGGCGGAGCTATCGCTCTCACAGTTCTCGGCGTCTGGCTGTTGGCTGGGCGCAGTGGCGAGAATGCGGCCAGCCAAGAAGAAGTGCGCCGCAAGCGAATCAGCGGGTTTGACGACCCGTCGCTAGAACTCGCCGAGCTCGCGAAAAAATCAGACGTGCCGTTTGTCAAAGTTCTCATGGACTTTCGCGAGTGGGCGCAGTATCCGCCTGATTCGCGGCCTTTGAGTGCAGGCGATGTCGACCAGATTCGCCACGAGAAGATTGAACTGCCGTTGATGCCGATGCCCATCATTGAAGACGGCAAGCCCAAAGAGCCCGTGCATTCATGCGTTCTGCAGGCAGAGGCACATACGGTTTACGAAGACCAGACCCATGAAACGCAGCTGCGCTGCCAGAACCTCACCACAGGAAAATTTGTGTTGGCCGATATCAAGGCGCTTAAGCTCACCCGTACGGCAGCGAGTACAATATTTCCGACACCGCCGCCCGACGTCGTCAAGAACGATGCGAAGCCGCCCATTTCGGTTTCCTTCTTCTTTAAGCCGCGCCAGAGCGACTGGGGTGACATGGAGCTGACGGTAGATTTTGCGCTGCCCGAAGAGAAGACATCGTACATTCACCAGTTGAAGACTCACTTTTTTTCGTCACCGCAGGCGCCCGCGAAATTTACCGGTAAATTTCACGAACGTCTCGAAAAGGGGTCGCTGATCATCTCGGCTGAACTGCAGGTGCGACTCTCGGGTTCTTACCGCATCGAGGCGAACCTAATGGGCGACGACATTGAACCCGTCGCACACTCGCGCACCGATGTGAAACTCGGCGGTGGCACGCAGTGGGTTGAGCTTCTGTTCTTTGGCAAAATTTTGCGTGACCGACGGTTACCGGGCCCGTATAAACTTGCCGGCCTGCGCGGCCAACAGATGAATCTACCCATCAACCCCGATGACCTGAACCTGCCGCCCGACCAGGTCGACAAAATTCTGGCGGGTACGCAGCAGGTTGAACCGATTAAACGCGGCATTCTCCCGTGGATAGGGGAATACAAAACCGAAAATTATCAACTAAACCAGTTTTCAGACGCAGAATACGATTCAGACTTCAAACGCGAGCGTATTGCTGAGCTGCAAAAGCTGGCAAACACCCCATGAGGGGTGGTGGGCTGTTTTTTCTGGCGGCCATCGCCGTCGCGCCATCGATTCGTGTAACGGCGCAGGTTGATGGTTCGGGTACAGAGATACCTGCTGCCACTCGGCTTAAAGATTATTTGCAGCATAGTCATTACCCTGAAACCAATCGCCTGCTGCAGAGCGGCGATCTGTCGCTGTTCGCAACGCCGCTGATGCCCGGTGATGCGGCTGCGGCGGCTTCGATCACCGGCTTTGCTGGCGAAAAGCTCTCGCGCGGTTCGTTGCAGATTCACTTTCGGGTAAAAATTCAACAGGCGGGCTTTTATAGCTTTCGCACGCAGCTCACTTCTGAGCAGGGTAAGCCGCTTGTTGAGGCGCTGCTGCACCAGCAGCTCACTGCCGGCGAACACAGCCTGCTTTTTCTGATCTACGGTAAGGCGATTCGTGACAGCGGGGTTAATGGGCCATTTCTGCTACCCGGTATCGTCGGTGAAAGGCTGCCGGCAGACGGGTCTGTCGAAACTGGCCAGCACGGTGCGCTGCAGTCTTTTAGGTCAGCCTACAAAACGCAGAAATACCGTGCCGATGATTTTACCGACAAAGAATATACTTCGCCTGAGAAGCGTGCCATAATTCAGAGGCTGAAGCTTGAAATCAAGAGTGAGCGCGCAAAAAAGAAGCGGCAATAATCTCTGTGATTTTATCACGAAAGTGCGATGCGCACGAGCGACAGGTCATCGGTACGAACGCCGGCTTTATCGATTTCGGTGCGAATTTTTGTGAGATCGCCGCGCGCCGCCTCGACGATTTTGGTGAAGCGCTCGTCGTCTGAATCGATGCTGCCCGCAATCTCGAGGTCGTCTTTACCGTCTGAGCCTGCGAACAGCATATCGCCCGATTTCAGATGAACGTAGTGCACCCGCGCGGTCTTGTTGCCCGTTGTTGACCCGAGTTTTGGTGTGCGTTGCGCGTCTTCGACGAACGTGGCTTTGCCACGCCGATAGACCACCAGGCGCGGGTGTTCAGCGTTAATGTAATACGTCTCGCCCCGCGCGGTGTTCGTGAGGCCAAGAATCGCTGACATGTTCATCGAACCCTTGAACAAGGTGAAAATGTGGTCGAGTTCACGATAGACGCTGCGCAGCCAGGTTTCGGGCTTTTCGGCGATCGCCTTTGATGTGAAACGCGCCAGAATCGACTGCAGCGTTACCCCACAGATCAGCGCACCCGCTGCGCCCTGGCTCGATTTGCCCATCGCATCGCCATTAAAGAAGAACAGCCATCGGGTCTTCGCCTCTTTAAACAGAAGCGGTGCGAACAGCGTATAGTCTCCGCCGATTTCACCTGAT
>JAKQXK010000558.1 GCA_029561505.1 Spirochaetota bacterium
GGAGTTTTAAAATTATTTATAAAGGTGGAAATCAAATGACCAAAGAAGCACTCATTGAAGAATTGAAAGAAACGCTGGTAACAAACAGCGACTTGAGTTTTCTTGCAGCGCTCGACGACAGCACGCTTGAAAAGGTGCACAAAGAAGTGCACGACTATATTCAGCGCACCGAAGACCTGCAGAAACCCGTGTTCAAGGTGATGGCAGTCGCGACGCAGTTTATCCCGAATTTCATTATCGCCAAGCTCGCGCACGACTACCTGACACCCTACATTATCGCGCAGGTCGTGATCTACATGGACCCAAAAGCCGCGGCTAAGATAGGCAAATCGCTGCGCATCGACTACATGGGCCAGGTTGCGCTTTACGCGAGCCCTGAAATTACCGCGCGCATTGGCAACCTGATGGAACCGCCGATCGTCGCGCAGGTGGTCAAAGACCTGTCGCTGAAAAATTTCAATGCGAAACTCGGCGAACTCGCCGACCTGCTCGATGACAAGATGATGATTGAAATAATCAAGGTGCTGCGCGACGGCAAGATCGTCGGCAACATCGCACACGCGATGGTAAATCAAGATAAGATCGTGCGCATTATTCCGCAGATGGCGGCAGATGTGCGTAGTGGTGCACGGGCACAATTGCAGTCATTGGGTAATTCGCTGGCGGATAAGTTTTAAAGGTTTTCCTTCGGAAAACCGCAAGCAGGCAGCGGCAACCGAAAAAGCAAATAGCAGCGTAGCGCTTTAGCAGTCGTTTGGCTTTGCAAACGACGTGACCCGTCTTCGGGTCTCCGCCTCGGTGGCTATTTGCTTTTTCGGATCTTTTGCCGCGGCCTGCCTCTCTCCCAGCGGAAAACCTTTAAAACTTGACCTCAACTCGCCGCGTCACCTCACCCGTGTTCACGTCGGTATAAACCGTTTCGAAGCTGGCGTTCTCGACAACATAGGCGACGCCTGTGCCGTCGGGTGAATAGCCCGCGTGTGGTTCGTCAAAGACCACCATCTGCATCGGTTCAAGGCGCGTTTCGGTGAGAGATCCTTCTTTATTCTTGCTGACCATGACCAGGTTGCCTTCAAGCAACAAGAACGCCTCGGGGCAGGTATGCTGTTCGAGTTCGGTAATTTCACCGGCGCTGCGAAGTTTTGGCCGATAGACGCCAATGCGCCATGCAGCCCCTTCGTTGAAGATGACCTGCCATTCTTTTTGTGCATTGATCTTGACCGTTTGCATTATCTGAACGCACCAAAGCCGCGCCGGTCTATGGCCGGTATACCAAACTTCTGAAGCCGGCCCGACAGAAAAATGGGCGTTGCCGTCGATTAGGCGGATATTTCAAGTCATGATTCCATTTTCTGTGTTAGACCTTGCACCCATCACAGAAGGTGGCAACGCGGCCGATGCGTTTCGGCACACACTCGACCTGGCGCAAAGAGCCGAGAGCTGGGGCTACAAGCGCTTCTGGCTAGCCGAACACCACGGTATGCCAGGCATCGCCAGCGCCGCGACCGCGATCTTGATCGGCCATGTTGCCGCAGGTACAAAATCAATGCGCGTCGGCGCGGGCGGCATTATGCTGCCCAACCACGCGCCGCTTGTGATTGCCGAACAGTTTGGCACTCTTGCGACACTCTATGGCAACCGCATCGATCTGGGGCTCGGGCGGGCACCCGGTTCAGACCAGTTGACCGCCCGCGCATTGAGGCGAAATCTCGCCGCGAGCAGCGAAGAGTTTCCGCACGACGTCGCCGAACTGCTCGATTACTTTTCGAATGAGCCGCAATCACCTGTGCGCGCCGTGCCAGGTGCAGGCACAAACGTACCGATATGGATTCTCGGCTCGTCACTCTTTGGCGCGCGGCTTGCGGCAGCTTATGGCCTGCCATACGCTTTTGCCTCGCATTTCGCGCCGGGGCTCGTGATGCAGGCCATCGCCGACTACCGCGAACACTTCAGGGCATCTGAATATCTTGCGCGACCTTACGTAATGCTCGGTGTGAATGTCGTCGCGGCAGAGAGCGATGCAGAGGCCGAGCTGCTGTCGAGTTCTGCTCAGCAGGCATTCGTGAACCTGCGCACGGGACGCCCGGGAAAACTACCTCCCCCGGTACCCGGTTATTTCGACAATCTCGCCCCTGAACTCAAAGAGATGCTGAAGGGTATTTTCGCATTCTCTGCCATCGGTTCGCCGCAGCGTGTAAAAGATCGCCTTGAACAACTGATTCGTGAAACCCAGGCTGACGAACTGATTCTCTCAGGCCATATCTATGACCATGCAGCCCGACTCAGGTCATATGAAATCGCGGCCGACGTGCAGCGACAACTCGGCGAACGCGCGGCATAGCTCTGCCGGGCAGTCTTCTTGAATACAAAATCACAGTCGATATGCTTGACTGCCTGAGCTAAGGCGCGTAAGGCAGGCGCTGCCCCTATGTTCAGCGAAACCGAAAACACTGCACCAGAAGTACAGAAGGCAATTGACGCCTTTCTGAGTCGCCAGCGCAAGATCTACCGCATTAACCTTTTAGCCGCAGTCGCGATGCGCGCACTGATGCTGATCGCCGGCGCGATTCTGCTGCCACTTGCGAACGCACCTTACATGAATATTTTATTTATCATTATAGGCATTCACTTCACCTTCAACCTCGCTGGCACATGGGCCTATTACCACATGCGCTACGTGAACTTCTTCGTGATTGCGCTCGTCGCACTCGACACGCTCGTGCTGGGCATCGTCTCAATGTGGACAGGTTTTCTGACGAGCCCGTTTAACCTGATTTTCCCGATGGCTGCCGGTGTTACTGGCCTCGTCGCTGGTTTTCGCGCAAGCTTAGTCACTGCAATTGTCTGCACCCTGTTTATGGGCGCAGGTGCGACACTAAAAACCATGGGCCTTTTGCCTGAAGTGATTGCGGGCCCACCACTTTCGACCACGATGATATGGGTGCATCTTTCGTTGCTGCTCATCGCCGAATGGGCACTGGCGATGCTGATGGCGGTAATTGTATCGCGATTGCAAAGCGGTGAACTCGAGCAGGTGCGGCAGGCGGGTGAGATTTCAGCGCACAGTTCGCGCTTATCGGGCTCGCTCGAAGAGATCAGAGCCCTGAAGCAGGCGCAAGATGGCGACTATTTCTTAACTGCGCGCCTGGTGAATCCATTTATGCAGCATTCGGGCGCAGGTTTAGACCCAAAGGTGCAGGCTGATTTTCTCGTTCGGCAGAAGAAACGGTTTGCCTTCAAAAAATGGAAAGGCGAAATAGGCGGCGACTACTGTAAGCTCGACACTGTAACGCTGGGTGAACGCCGATACGTGTTCTTCGTGAATGCCGACGCGATGGGCAAATCTCTGCAAGGCGCAGGGGGAGTTCTCGTTCTCGCATCCGCGTTTAGCGCACTGCTCGAAAGGGCTCGCACCGAACCTGAGAACCTGCAACCTGAAGAATGGTTGGGCCGAACTGTTGGCGAACTCAATAAACTGTTTTTGTCATTCGATGGTGCGATGCTGGTTTCTATGGCCATGGGCCTGTTCGATTCTGCAACGGGAACAATCTACTATGTAAATCTTGAGCACCCACGCGCGATTCTCGTTCGCGATGGGCACGCTGAATTTTTCGAACCCGATATGCATGGGCGAAAGCTTGGCACTTCAGATATTCCGGTCGACTTTCATCTGACCGTCACACGCCTCGCGCCCGGCGACACATTGATCGTGGGCTCCGATGGTCGCGATGACGTGGTTCTTGAGGGCCAGCAGCTGCCGGTCGAAGAACTTGAACGCGGTGAGCGCTACATCAATTATGACGAAAACCGCTTTCTTGACCTGGTGGCCAACCACGGTACCGATATTCGTGTGCTCGAGCGCGCGATCGAAGAGCAGGCCGATCTCGTCGATGACCTGTCGCTTATGTCATTTTCATACATTGGCCCGGCAGATGCGGCGCTCGAAGATGAAGCGTATAATCTAAGCCTCGCCGAGGCCCGTCGCGCGATTAAAGAAAAGCGCTTTGCAGAGGCAGTTGCAGTGCTTTCAGACATGGTCGACCATCGTCCCGATAGAACCGATGGTCTTTTTGCGATGGTGACCGCGCTCGCCCGCCAGGGTGATTTCGCCAGGGCGCGCCGCCTGTCGCGCCGGGTCGCATGGCGAGAACCCCGGCACGCACGCAATCTGCTTCAGCTCGCTGCGCTTGAGGCAAAGGCCGGTGAAACACAGCGGGCAAGACAGCTGGCGCGCCGGGCGGCAGACACAGATAACAACCTGTTAGAAAAAGCAAACCGGCTTACTGACCGTTTACCCACATGAAGGTCTTTATTTCAAGGTTTCAAAAATTTTGAGATCTTGGTTCTTGCGCACATTGTTCCAGCTGAATATTTTACCGTTCATGGCAATGTAAACGCCATGGGCAAGCGTCTGCGCGCAGGCCAGAGCGAAACCAAGATTAAACGTCGCATCTGATTCAGGCGCCATGTAGGGCACAATTGCTCCAGTCAGCACGATGGTCTTCGGCAAATTCTGATTACCAAGCACGGCGGCTGTCTCGACCATGGTGTCTGTGCCGTGAGTGATCACGATATTCTGCTCATCGCAGGTGCGGGCATGGTGCAGAATCTGCTGGCGATCAAGATCGGTGAGGTAGAGCGAATCTTTAAGAAAGAGAGTCTCTACAACGATATCTGCTTCATTACGGCACTGCGCCAGAATTTTGGGCACATACGATTCTTGAAAAT
>JAKQXK010000568.1 GCA_029561505.1 Spirochaetota bacterium
CTTTGTCGGCGCGGTGTTAGGGGTAACCGATGTGTACAGAATTGATCTCGCCACGCAAAAGGCTGAAAAAATCACGCACGATGCCTATTCAGAAAAAGACCCAGCCATGTCGGGCGACAACAGCCAGATCGTCTATGCATCGAATCTTAATGGGCAGGGCAACATCGAAAGCGCCGAATACCATTTATATGCGTTCGATGTAAAGACGAAACAGGTGCGGCAGCTGACGAAAGACGCAGAGAAACAAATTTCGCCGCAGTTCTATGACAAAACTTCGAATGAAAGAATATTGTACGTATCAAACCACACGGGCATTCACAACATCTACCTGCTCGATACAAGAACCGGGCAGAAAAAGAAACTGACCGATACCGGCGGTGGTGCACTCGATGCACAGATCAGTCAACCCGCGCCGCCCTTCGACGCCGCTAAGGGGGCTGCGGGGGCGCGCCGCATTATCTACACACAATTCAGGCAACAGGGTTTTGATATCGCGCTGCGCGAAGTCACACCGGGCGACGAAAAGTTCTATGCCGATGACGAGACTGTTCACACCTACAAAGCCATTTCACTGCCGCGCTATGATGCAACGGGTAAAGTGATCGGTGTTGAACCTTACCGTGCGCGCGTCGGGCCCGATTTCATTTTCTTTCTGCTCGGCATGGGCGCTTACGACGGCGGCACCTATTTTGCCGGCATGGTCGCGCTCACGGGTTCTGATCTCACTGGTAACCACCAGTTCAGCATGATCGGCAACTTTCTCACGAACGGCCTCGGCATTTTTAATTTTGACTATGGTTACATGAAAAAGCGCGTCAAGATGCACTGGGGCGTTTACCGCACGACATTTGCTATATCCCCCGTGAACCTGATCGATCTCACGAGTCTGAACGGCCTGTTCTATTACCCGCCTTACATCGGTTCAGTCATGAAAATCGGCGGCTATTTTGGTTTAGATTACCCGATGACGCCGTTTGATTCACTGCTGTTGCAGTTTAACATGGCTCGCGCTGAAGAGTCGTTTCTATACCCGCGCAATATACCCGAAGACCGCATTCGCCCCGACACGTACACGAACATGTACAGCGTGCAATATGGCGTGCGCCACAACAACGTGCTCTACTCGGTGATCGGGCCGCTGAAGGGCTGGCATGCATCGTATGTGGGAGAGCAAAGCCTCAACGTTTCGGGCCGCGATTTTATCTTTAACCGCAACACCGTCGACGCCCGGCTCTACATTCAGATCTGGCAGCGCTATATTTTCGCCGGCCGCGTCTACGCTGCGACAACCAACGGCCCCGACGCGCAATATTTTCCGTGGATTCTCGGCGGCTTCAACACGATTCGGGGCTATGACTTCATGTCGCTGCGTGGCTACCACGCCTTCTTCTTCAATCTTGAGTTTCGCTTTCCGCTGCTCGACGCGCTTGCGTTCGGCATGCCGGTGCCCTGGGTTATGCGCGGTTTTTCGATGGTTGCTTTTCTCGACGGCGGTAGCGCGTTCGACAACCCGCGCACGTGGCGCGGTTTCAACCCAGAAAAAAATGAATTTCAGAATCTCAAGATGTCTTACGGTCTCGGCGTGCGCTTCATTCTTTACCCGGGGCTGATGCTCAAATTCGACTGGGCAACACCCTGGACATGGCGCGACTCCCGCCCGATTGGTGATTGGCGTGGTGTCTTCAGTATAGGTTACGAATATTAACCCTTGCAACTAAAAACCGACCACCGTACTGTCAGGCTCGTCCAGGGTGACCGCGAGCAGTCTGTCTGGCGCAAAGACCAGCCCGACTATCTTGTGCATTCGTACGTGCAGTTGTGTGCGTTGGCGATGCTGACGTGGGTGGGTTATGCGCCGAAACGCAAAGGCCGCGCGCTGATTATCGGGCTCGGCGGTGGCATTCTCTGCCGTTTTTTGCGGCGGCATTTCCCGAATGTTGAGATTGAGGCGTGCGAGCCCGATGCAAAGGTGATCGCGATTGCGCGCGAACATTTTGCTCTCGACGCAAAAGTCATGGTACACTGCGCCGACGGGCGCGCGCACATGTCGGGGCGCACGGGCAAATATGATATCGTGCTGCTCGATGCTTTCGACAGCACCTATGTGCCCGCAAGCCTCATGACGTATGAGTTTCTGCAGCTGGTAAAACAACGCCTGAGCCCCGGCGGCATTTTTGTATCGAATACCTGGGTTCTGCCCGAAATCACCGCGCACGAAGACGCGACTTACATTTCGGTTTTCGGTTCAGCGTGGGATATTCGCCGCCGCCCGAATATCGACGGCAACCGCATTCTGCTCATCAATGGCGCGGCGGTTGGTTCTGCCGATGCACTCTACGATCTGCTCGCGGCACGCACGGCAGAGCTCGACATACGCACAAAGTTTCACTCAACACCGCGCAAACCCGGTGAACGCCGCATGCTTTCTTATTCAGAAATGGCCGAGCGTCTCGCGATCAGGCCGGTGGTCATGCCCGAAGACGGGCGCCTCATGAACGACATGAACATCAAACGCATTCGCGCGCAGAGTTCATTTGATGTCTGATTATTGCCCGCAGCGCAACAATCAGATTAACGTTCTGATCCAGATGCCGAAGCGGCTGGTGTAGCCGACCATCACATGCGCGACCGAACCGTCGGCGTTCAATATGTAGACAGTAGGATAGCGATCAACCATGAAGCGGCGTTGAAGTTCGGTGTCGCCCGCGTAGACTGGCACGTTGACTTTTGACCGGTATGGTTTGAGCTCCTCAATATTTTCGTAATCTAGCCCTACGGCAAAAGCCTGCACACGATTGCTTTCGCTAAAGAAATTGAGCGCGTCCATGCTCACCTTACATACCGCGCACCACGGAGCGAAGAAATAGATCACCGTCTTCTTGCCGCTGGTCAGCGTGATATCAGTTTTTTCACCGGTGAGAGACGCGAGGCGAAGCTGGTTCACGGGCGCGATGTTGCGGGTTGTCGGCGCTTGGTACCAGTTCACGGCGGCAGCGAAGACGAAGAAACCGGCGAGGTAGACGAGTGCGCGCCCGGCCTTCAGCAGAAGTTCGCGCGGTGCGGGTAGGGTCATGGGTATATGATAGCCTAAAGGATTCAGAACGGCAAATATAGCGTGCTGGTCTGTCAGCTGAACAGTGCTCGTTTCAAGCCTTGAACTGCAATCAATACGCCCCCCTTAAACCCAGAAAACCGACAAGCGGCTGCAAAATTTTGAGCCTGACGAGGTTTTCACGATCGGCGAACAGCTTCAGCTTGTCGGGATTTCTGACAATCAGCGTTCGCGTTAAGCTGTTGCCGGCAAACTCAAAGAACTGCGCGGAGTACGGCTCGTTTTCGGCATAGGTAATAATCGCAAAAGCGTTGTTGAGGCGCGCAGCGTAATAGCGTTTGCGGCCACCCTTGTCGCGTACCGCAAAGATGAATTTTGCGATCTTGCTGCTGCCCAAGACCGGAATCGATGACGCATTGACCTTGCCCCCGCCGTCGCTCAGCAGCGCAGCATCATGCGCGAGCATCTGCACGAGTCGCGGCAGATTGTTGCCGCTGCACGCGACCAGAAAAGCTGCGAGCAGCTCGCGCTCGTGCGCGCCCGCCTGCGGCCGGGCGGTGTACTCGCTGCGCAGTGCTTTCTTCGAACGGTGAAAGATTTGCCGGCAGTGGTCGGCGCTCTTGCGCACAGTTTTCGCGATCTCAGCGTAATCGTAGTCAAAGATTTCGCGCAAGATGAAAACCGCGCGTTCGACGGGCTGCAACTTTTGTAGCAGCAACAAGAAGGCATAGCTCACGGTTTCGCGCTGCGTTGCATCTTCGTGCGCAAGGTAGAGGTCGGGTATCGGTTCGGGTAACCATGGGCCCACATAAGTCTCGCGCTTTTTGCGCGCGCTGCGCAAAAGATCGAGACAGAGCCGGGTGACGATAGTCGTGAGCAAAGCTGCGGCTGAACCTACTGTTTCGGCGGGCACCTGCGCAAACCGTAGCCACGCATCTTGCAAAATATCTTCGCTGTCAGACAGGCTACCGGTCATGCGGTAAGCGAGCGACAGCAATCGTGGCCGGGCTTCGTGGTAATGCGTCAGGTGATCGTTTGTCATGGAAAGGCGTAGCCTGACGGCAGACGAACCTCGTAAAACATACCACCGAGGCAAAGCAATATTGCGAAGGCAGTGGCAGCTCCGCTGGTTATGAGGGCAGCCACGACGACTTGCCGGGCGATACCCGGGGTGCTGCGCAGATAGACCGCTGCGCCGAGATGCACGAAGACAGAGGTAACTCCGGCGAAATAATAGGGAAAGAAGTAATACTTGTGCAGACCGCCTTGCAGCACCGCAGCGGCAAAATAGAAGTTGGTGTCGAGCTGCTGCACGTAGCGGCCAAAGAGCACCGCGCCGACGTGCTGCAGCAAGAAGGCGGCGATCGTGATACCCGACCAGGCCTGAACGTGCTGCCAGATGCCCCGGCGCTCATGCCTGCGTTTGTAAAGAAGTGCCGACCCGGTGACGATCTGCAGCAATACCGCCAGCAGCAACGCAGTCTCGGCGATCGGGTTGCGATAGACAATGCGCAGCGCGCGCAGCATCGTCGTGTGCGTTTCAATACCCTGCAGGGCGGCCAGGTGGTTCGTCAGGTGCGCAATAATAAAGGCCAGCAGAATAACAGCGCTGGTTCTGTGTAATTTTCTGAGCATACACCACTGACGGGAGGCATAAACAGTTTGTGACAGCGAAGCGATTTTTTTTGAGTGGCATTTCGCATGCCCGCAACTTTTCGGGGCTTGCTCGTGGCCGGCGCGTGCTTGCATTCTGATTTGTCATTGGATCAAAATGTCTTGTCGCGGTGTACAAATGCCATCTGTTTGAACCATGTCTGTCAAAGAGCAACTGCACGAAGTCGCCGATAGCCTGCCCGAAGGGGCGACGTATGAAGATGCCATGCAGGCGATCTATGTGCGCATGAAATTTGCGCAGGGCAAACAAGACATAGCAGAGGGAAGGTTTCTGACCGTTGAAGAAGCTAGGGCCAAGCTGCTGAAATGGCGCGCGTAATTTGGGCCGATTCTGCGATTAATGATCTCGCGGAAATAGGCGAATACATCGCCCAAGATTCGCCCATTCTTGCAGAAATGACAACTCTTGCAGTTCTCGACGCAGGCGAATCTCTAAGACATTCACCCTTGAGAGGGCGCATTATTCCCGAGATCAACCAGCCATCGAGTCGCGAAATTCTCTATAAATCATATCGCATCATGTACGATGTCGTGGGCGAGGTCGTCGAAATTACGGCCATCATTCACGGCGCGCGTGATTTCAAACCCTAG
>JAKQXK010000588.1 GCA_029561505.1 Spirochaetota bacterium
ACCAGATCGCCTTCGTTCTCGCGATCTTCTGAGTCTGTGACGACGAGCATCTTGCCTGCGCGAAAGTGCGCCAAGGCGGTTTCTACATCAGCGATACCCGATTTATTGCCCCTCAGCAACGGCAGCGACTTCAGTCTTTTCAGCATGCGCCCTGCAATTCGGTAAAAGGGGCCGTAACGATTATTTGTTTCGGTTTTCTTCTGATTGTTTTTCTACGATGTTCAGGTGCAGCGTTGGTGTAATGAGAATACCCATAGCCAGAATCGGCAGAAGCGCGAGAATGGTCGCCATCCAAAGCATCGGCGAAAAGGTCACGGTCAGGCCGATGAATGTGACAGCGCCGCCGAGAATGAGCAACTTGTCGATCAGGGGTTGCTTTTTTGCAGATGATTCCATATCGGCTGAAACCATGTCTGCGTTAGCGCGTCAATTCAGAAAGAGCTTGCTTGCGTGAAGCGCAGGGCAAAATGAGACAGTGAGCCTCAAGAATCTGCTACAGCTCAGAACAGAGACCGAAAAAGTTGCCGGCCGACAGGTTAATTTTCTCACCTTTAGCGGAAAAATTACCTCAGACAATATTTTTGATCTGAATTCAAAGGTTAAAGCCATCTTCGAAAACGGCGTCTATGACTGCATTCTCGACATTTCTGCGCTCGAATACATCAACAGCACGGGTATTGCGCTGCTCTTGACCATTGCGCGCACCGTTGAGCAGAATCGCGGCAAAATGTTTCTGACAAAGCCGACCGCGTTCGTGCAAGAGCTGTTCGACATGACCGACCTCAGCGGCCGGTTTTCGATCGTGGGCAGCCTCGATGATGCGCGGGGCCAATTCAAAAATTGATAGGGCTAGAGCTTGTACCTGCGGCGATACCCGCCCGTCTGCGTGCCGAATTCGAAATTTTTATCAAAACCGTGCCGGCAATCATGACCGCGCTCAAGACTGTGAAACCCAAACCCTCGGCTAAACCTGCACCTCGCCAGAAGATGAATGTTCTCGTGCAGCTGGTAACCGACGCCGAAATCGCTAAACTCAACAAAATCTACCGCAATAAGACAGGCCCAACCGACGTGCTTTCATTCTGTTATGCCGAAAGGGGCGCAAAGACATTCAGTCACGAACCTTACGGTGAAATATACATTTCTTACCCGACGGCCGCGCGTCAGGCGCGCGAAATGCGGCACACTCTCGCGCACGAGCTAACGGTGCTCGCCGTGCATGGCGCGCTGCACGTCATGGGCTATGACCACGAAAAATCGGAGCGGGGTCGCCGAGAAATGCAGAAATTAGAAACAACGGCGCTTACTAAACTTTTTGCACAAAACGCTGCAGGGCTGATAACACGATAATGGCACGAAGACGCAAATTCACTAATACGCTGCGCAAGGTTTTCGGCCGCAAGAAGTCGTTGCGCGAAAAGCTGATACAATTCTTTAAGACAAACAAAATTACTGCGCGCAACGAGCAGATGCAGATGATTCTCGAGATCATGGAACTGCACGAGACGCGCGCTGCAGATGTCAAAACGGCTGAAGTCAATCTGACCAGCGTTGCCATAGGCGCCTCTCTCAAAGAGATTGAGACCGTGTTCAGAAAAACAGGCCACTCGCGTATACCGGTATATGAGAACCGAGAGGGGCTCAGGCATTACCACGGGGTGTTATTCGTGAAAGACCTGATCGCGCTCACGCCCGCGCAGCGCAAAAAATTTGATCTCGCAAGCCATCTCAGAAAACCTCTGGTGGTGCCTGAATCTCAGAGTATTCTGTCGCTCTTGCGCGAAATGCGTCTTAATCGCCACCACCTGGCCCTTACCGTTAACGAACACGGTGATGTCACCGGCATGATCACGCTCGAAGATATTCTCGAAGAGATCGTCGGCGAGATTCAAGATGAATATGACAGCGTCAGCAAGCAGGTGCTGCAGCTTGAACCAAAGATCTACAGGGTCGATGCGCGCATGTCTCTTTCTGACCTCAACGACGAACTGGCGCTGAATCTGCCCGAAGAGAAGTTTCATTCTGTTGCGGGCTTCGTCTTGCATTCGCTCACGGGCGAACTCAAAGAAAAGGCCAGCTTCACCTATGGCAACGCACGTTTTACTCTTCTCAAATTCAAGCACCGCCAGGTCAAGAGTGTGGTGATCGACCTCTCAGGGCGTGCGACCGCGTGAGCGCCTCAGGCCAAAAAGCCCGCGCAATTATCATAAAGAAGAAAGCTGCACCCGGCGAGTCGCTCTACCTTGATTGTTTGCTCGATTCAGGCGATCTGCGCTCGTTCAAAATTCCCGGCATTTTGAAGTCTGCCAAACGCTCGGCCTTTCACTATGAGCCCGGCGCGGTGCACGAGGTCATTTTCGCTGCGAAAGCTAACGAACGCGTGATACCGCGCTCGATCGAGTTGCAGTTTTCACCCTACGAAAATACCCAAGATTACCAGCGCATGCAGGCGGTCGCCGAAATCGTACGGCTGGCCGACTATCTGAAGCCCGGCCCCGAGAGCGCCGAATTCTTCACCATTCTCTGCGACAGCCTTGCTGCTCTGCCAGATGCGGGGGCAGCGCCCGACGTATGTCTCGACTTCTGCTACTGGAACCTCATCGTCGCGCTCGGCCTTGCGGCGAACCTCGGTGACGAAGAACTTGAAAACACCGTAGCCTACGATCTCGAATCAGGGCCGCTCACGGCGCAGGAATATGCGGAGCGACCCCGCGCGGCATTTCTTTTGCCCGCCGAATGGCTGCGCGGGCTCTACGGTGAGGCTGCTGACGCAAAAGTGTCAGCAACCGGGCGCGAGACTATCAGAAAGTTTTTATCGACTGTTTGAATGTTTGCTGTATGCCTCGTACGCGCTTACAGGTCAAAGCCTGTTAATGCCATTCAGCGCCGCCACCCTATACGCTTCGGCCATTGTCGGGTAGTTAAACGTCGTTTCGACGAACCACGTCACGCGATTATTCGGCGCCGGCTGAGACATGATCGCCTGACCGATATGAATAATCTCGGCGGCTTGATCACCGAAGCAATGGATACCCAGAATTTCGAGAGTCTCGCGGTGAAACAGAATCTT
>JAKQXK010000611.1 GCA_029561505.1 Spirochaetota bacterium
TTCGTGCGCCTCGCCGACGACTCTTCTGTTTATGCTGTGAAGGGTTTCTTACGCGGCGACTGGAACCAGGATTTTGACCAATACCGTGATCGCAGTATTCTGAAAATTGCAAAAGAAAACATCAAAGAAGTGCAGGTTTCAGGAAAACAGACTTTCAAACTCAAAGCCGATGAAAAAGGCCAGCTGGTTTTAGATCCTCAGCGCGCTACCGACAAAAACCGGGCGACTACTTATGCCAACGATCTCTCTGACCTCACGGGTGTGAGGTTTTACAAAGAGACGAATCTGCCGCCGCGTTACGGCAAGGTCACGCTGCTCTTAACTGCTAATGTGACCAAAGAAGTTGAGTTCTTCGGGCCAACAAAAGATCAGGAATTCATTGCAAAAAGCACCGACGCCGGGGCCCCGCTCACTATCGCAAAAAGTAAGGTAGACGCGCTGTTTCCCCGCATCGAAGACCTCGTCGACAAGGGCGGCATGCCCAACCTGCCCCCGCCAAAATAAGAGGATTACCGATTCAGCGAAAAACCAACTTCCCTTTTCTCGGCCGGCTCGCAGCCAGTGCGCTGTTTTTGATTCTTATTGTTTCATCATGCGGCCGGTCACGCGCGCTGGCTGAAGAAGGTTTAAAGAGACTCGATCAACGCAAATACACTTCGGCGCTTGAGCTGTTTGACCGGGCACTGAGAAGCAACCCAAACGAAGCCCTGGCTCTGTATGGCAAAGGCACGCTGCTTGCCGAAGAACAGATTACCGAGCAGATCGCGCTGGCGATGCTGAATCAAGCCGTGCAACAGGCAGGCCTCGCCGACCGGTACCTTATCAGAGCCTATTTGCGCATCGCCGAAATACACGCACAACGCGGTCAGAAAGATGAGGCGATGCAGAACCTCTCGAAAATTTCGGGTACGCAGAAGCTGGCAGACGGGGGCCATGCCCGCCGCGTGGCCGCAATTTACCTGAAGCTCAAAGAAAAAGACCGGGCGCGCGAAGCCCTGACCGCTTACATTGAAACGCATGCGCAAGACGAAGAAACCGACTTCTACCTGACACGTCTCTATGCGCTCGACTTGAAAGACCTGAAAAGTGCGGCAAAACGTTGCGGGCAAATTGACTGGCAAAAAAGCCAATTGCCCCGTTATTTGCTAACTTGTAGCAAGATTACTGCCTCGCAGGGTGCTTACCCTGCGGCACTGGTGCTGATTGATCTTTACATCAAGAAAGCCGGTCAGACAGTAACGAAAGACATCAATGACCTTCGCGAAGCCATTACCAAGAAGCGCGGCCGATTCGATGTCGGCGATGCAGATTTCTGACAGCGCGCTCGCGCGTTTTTTTTCGGCCGTTGTCTGCCTCTGCGTTCTTACCGTTCTCTTTTTGCAGATCGACCTGCGCGCTCTACTCGGCGGCGAAGCCGAAGAAAAGGGCGACGAGAGCAAAGTTATTCAGGCATTGCTCGAAAACAAAGAGGTTGTCAAAGAAAAACGCCGGGACAAAGTCAAATTTCTATCAGACCGTGATTCTGCTGCGCAAGGCCAGCTCACGAAACAAAAAGGTTTTGAATCGATTTCAACCGATTACGTTCTGAGCCCGGGCGAAGTTGAACCGATGCAGGCTCGCCTGCTTTCGGCAAAGCAATATGCCCGCATTCTCACTTCGCAAGAATCGCGCTCGACGATCAATATCAGGCCGCAGAAAGAACAGAAACCCACAGTTGCTACCGAAAAACTACGTATACCGTCTTATTACCGCTTTCGTCACGACTTTGCCCTCTCATGGGATTACGCGGGCCGCCCGGCAATACCCACCGCACGTTATGCACACTACAGCTATTTTCGCTCTATGGTGAACAAGATACAATCGGTCTGGGCCCCGCCCGGGGGCGACCCCTACCCGACTTTTGGCGACTCGTACCACCGCATGAACTACGGTTCGGGTTATACGCGCTTTTCGACTTTTCCGAGTCAAGATATCTATATCCAGTTTTTGCTCGATGAAAATGGCGTAGTGCGTGACGCGAAACTTGTTTCGTCGTTGGGGTATGTTTCACTCGATCGTTCGTGCATCGAAGCGCTTTATGCAGCGCATGACTTCGGCCCGCCACCCAAAGAACTGATGGAAGGCGGAGTGCTAATCGTTCCGTTTATTTTTCGAATTATCGTTCGCTGAACTTTCAGCCTTAGGCTGAAAGTTCAGCGAACGCATTATCCCTATCTTCCTGGTTCGGCGGTGAGCCGTGCCAGTCGGGATTGTTCTCCATGAAAGAGACGCCCTTACCCAGAACCGTACGAAACAAGATCATGCGCGGCGCCTTGTCTGCGGCAAGCGACCAGTCGAAAGCCTCGGCAATTGCCTTAAAATCATGGCCGTCGGCAATACGCACCTGCCAGCCGAAACCCTCGAACTTTTTGTCGAGCGGTTCGACGCCCATGACGTTTTCGACCTTGCCGTCAATTTGAATATTGTTGAAATCGAGAAACGGATGAACATTCACGAGTTTGTGGTGCGCCACGGCCATCGCAGCCTCCCAGGTCATACCCTCCTGGCATTCGCCGTCTGACATGCCCACGAACACGCGGCCGTTGTTTTTCTGGTAGCGTAAACCGAGGGCCAGCCCGCTCGCATTGGCGAGGCCCTGGCCAAGAGAGCCACTTGAGTTTTCAACCAACGGGAAGAATTTCGTTGATGGGTGGCCTTGCAGGCGTGAACCCAGACGGCGAAAGGTAGCAAGTTCGCTTTCGGGCAGTTGGCCTCGCACGGCCATGGCGCTGTAGCGCACGGCGCAAACATGGCCGTTGCTTATCAGAAGCCGGTCGCGGTCCGCGCCTTCGAGTTTCAGCACCTTAAAATAGAGGTATGCGTAGATATCCGCAAGGCCTAAAGGCCCGCCAGGGTGGCCCGAATTCGCCCTGAATACCATTTCGATCGCATTCTTGCGTATGCGGTTGGCAACAAACCGCAGGTCTTCGTCGTTTACCTGATCAAATGGTTTCGCCGCGATGGTTTCGAGACGGGCCTTGTCAGCCGCGTCGCCGACGATAAAGTCTGCTGGTTTATCCATGAAATATCACCAATCCTGAAATGTAAGTCAGCGTGTAACCCGCCAAAAAGAACCTGTGTAAGGCAATATGCAACCGTCGTTGCCGTTTTATCCCGGTGTAAACCATAACCAGCATCAGCAGCGCAATGAGGGTTGCAAACAAGCGGTGCGCTGTGATAACGGCGAATGAGAACTGCGACGCCATTTCGATGCCGGCGATGCGCACGGCATAGATCAGATAGACGCTGCTCACCAGATTAAAAACGACCCCGCCCATCGCGAAGAGTTTATGCAGATTTCGGTTCGATTTTCGCAGGGCATAGGCGCTAAAGAACAGGGCGAGCGAAATACCCATGCCCCAGACGAGCGCCGAATACGGATGAGGCACTGGCGCTACTTGCCGGCCTGCGCCAGGGTATTGCGCAAGAGCGTTAACGAATCTTCGATCTCAGACGTGTCTGAGCCGTCTTTTTTCTCTTCAAAACCCCATTTGCGCGCCAAGGGTCTCGCGATCATGTGCATCAGCGGAAATTTCTGCCGTGCAGGCATTTCAAGAGCAATGTAAGTTTCTGGCTCAAGACCCACCGCCGAAAAATCATAGATATCGAGCAGAAGTTGCACCTGCAATTTCATGAGGCGTTCGTTCGTTGAACGCTGGTATGCAAGATTGACGCTTTCACCCAATTTGCGTTTTTCATCGTTGTCGCGAGCGTATGCCGCAAATATAACCTTAAGCTTACGGTTTTGAATCACACCAGCCGCGTCTGCGTCGGTGAGACTACGCCTCAGGTTCAGAATAAGGTCTTCATAGACCAGCGGCTCGCCCGACGCGTCTTTGTAGAATGGAATTTTGGCCGTCTGCCACAACTGCCAGATCACCGACGTGTCGATGCCTATTTCAATCTGCTTTGCGAGATCAGGCACAAATGCGATGCTGCCGTTGAGCGCCAGCACCCCGCCGCGAACCGCTGATAGCTCTTCGGGTGTGAGCCCGACAAATTGTCCGGCGAGTTCGCTGAACGGCAAAACCTGCGCCTGCTGGTAAGGCACGGTATTTGTGATTAGCACGCGCACCCGGTGAGCCGGGTTCTTCTTGTAGGCTTCA
>JAKQXK010000633.1 GCA_029561505.1 Spirochaetota bacterium
GACAACGACAACGACCGCTGCGCGCCACACGTCATGCTGAGCTTGTCGAAGCATGACTTTCAAAACACTATCCCCGCTTGAATGAAACCACCGAGCATTTCAAACTTGTTGACTTCTTGCGACTTGAAGCCGAGTGAACTGAGCGGAAAAGACCCCACGAGCGTATCGCCAAGAATCGCCTGACCGGTGCCGTCGACGTCGCGGTTCAAATAAACAAAACCATAGTTGGCGCCGATGCGAAACTCTGTCTGTGAGTTCAGAAACTTCGACCACGGCGGCGGTCTGTAAGTGAGGTGCAGGCGAAAGATCGGGCCGATGTCGGTGACGTTGGTTGAGTTTGCGGTGCCCTGCAACACACGCGACGAGAGCGCGTCATAAGGCGGCACCGGTGTTACCGGGTCGGTGCGCACGGCTTTAAAAGCTATCTGTTGCGAAGTCGAAAGAATCATCGCACCGACGGCACCGCCGAAACTCATGCGGCCCCATTTACGTGTCAGAAAAACATAGTCATAGGCGATCGACGGTGTGAGAATCCACACGTCTTCGTTCATGGTCATCTTAAACGAATACTCACCCTTGCGGCTCGTCGGGTCGACGAAGCCGAGTTTCGCGAGTGGGCAATCGGTGCCCGTGCAGCCGCCCGATGTTTCGCTGAGCGTCATCTGCGTGTCGAGGTCAATCGTCTTCAGAGGCA
Source organism: Spirochaetota bacterium (assembly GCA_029561505.1). Taxonomy (GTDB): domain Bacteria; phylum Spirochaetota; class Leptospiria; order Turneriellales; family Turneriellaceae; genus Turneriella. The sequence goes on from JAKQXK010000633.1 coordinate 695, forward strand.
CAAGCCCTGCGATGCCGAATTCAAGCTCTAGCTGGTGTTTGCCAAAATAAAAACCCAGCGAGAGGTTGCCTGTGGGTAAAAAATGCGTCGGCGCGCGCTGCACCTTCTGTGCAGTCGACATGGTAATATCTGAATTAAAGGTTAATACCTTCATGTTCAGGGTATCTCCGCCGAAGGCACCTTCGATCTGTTTAATGACGCCCTGAAACTCAGAACCGAGATTGAAATAGTTCACGGTGGTCGAGGCTTTGATATACCAGGTATGCGTAAAGAAGGCGCGGTTGGCGCGCGGGTCGAGTTGTGTGATCGAGCCGATGTTGGTTTCATTATAAAGGTCTTCTACCGCAGCTTCTTCGGTGACGAGGTTACCCTTCGCGTCGATGCGTTTTTTGAGAGTTTTCTTCTTTAACTGTATCGTGCCTGTCTCTTGGGCGTGCGTAGCCGCAGGCGCAACAAGGCAGACCACTACGGACGCAGCAAAGGCTGCCGACAAAAAGCGGAGAAACTTAGTGAACACGTGTTTAGTTATAATGTTCATATCTCGTGACTCAGCGCCAAAAAAATGCCGGGGGCGAGTCCCAAATAGACTTCGTCGCTTGTGGTTGAAACTACTTTTTGGTATATATTTTTCTCGGCTGTGGTGCCGGCGCGCTCGGCAAAAATGCCCGTACCTGCATAGTTAATCAAACCATAGTGCACCGTACAAGAAGCAACCAGCGCCAGGTGCAGCTTCGCGCTTAACCGCATGCGCATGCCAAGTTCTGCCCTGCCCGCGAGCAGAAATGCCATGGCATAAGACTCTTTAGCCGTAGCACTCACCGAATAGGTATCGCTGAACGCGCCCGCGCTGATCTGCTGGGGGCTAAGCGCTAATTCATAGTCGCGCTGGCCATTTTGCAGCGCCACACCCAGCGACACCGAACCGATAAAGCGCAAGCCCCGCGCATTGCCGAGCTCGGTGCCCACACCCACCATCGGCGAAATATACTGGTGGCGCTCACGCACGCTGAGCGACCCGGTGTACGTGACATCGGTCAACGCCAGGTGCTGCGCCTGCGCATTTTGGTAGCGAAAGTTGCCTGCAGCGTCTAATACCTGCGAGCGCAGCGACATCGCCCCCTCTACCGAAAACAAAACGGAGAGAGACCGCGCCTTCGGCAAAAAGCCGATGCGTTCAAAGGGGATATCCCACTCGATACGAATGGCAGGCATCGACAGATAACCGGGGGATGTATTTTCGAAACTCGGGCCCGTGCCCTTATAGATGATTTCTTGCGTGCGCAAAATATGCGTGTTAGTGAAAGTTTCGGCCGCCGCGTAGGCCGTCGGGTCGCTAACCACCGGCAGCGCCGCGCGGCCGCCAAAATAGAAGCTGAAATAGCCTGGCCGTGTTAGGGTCTTGTTCCCTTTTTCATCGCTGTCGCCCTGGGCCTTGATTGTCACCGGCGGTGATATCCACTTTTCTGCGAAGATAAGGCCCGCGGGGCCCAGAAACAGACAGAACGCAAACAGCTGCTTCATTTGCGCGCGCCTTGAGGCAGCCCTGCCGCTGAAAGATATAAGCAGAAACGCGGCGCGCGCATCACAGTGAATAGTGCCTCGCGCTGCCGCCACATGAGATGAGACGGCCGCGGCAGGTGAAAAACGACACCTTTGCCCTGCATCATAATCTGATTCCGCAGCGCACAGTGAGCGACGGCAAAACCGAGAAGACATCTTGCTCGGCGGCGATACCGAGCGCCTGCGCACTTTGCGTAAACGCCACCGAACTGCCGCCGATGAAGTTTGTATAACCCGTGTTCTGCAGCCGCATGAACAGAAATACCGTAGAGCCGGCGAGTTCGAAAAAAACCGTCGAGTTGGGTCTCTGGTAGCGCAGCGTCGCGCCCAAAACCGGCCCGAACGCATAAACCGATTCTGTTTTCAGTTCGCCCTGTACCGCGCGCAGGTCGGCGATCTGTGCGCACGGTATCGCCCCACCCGATGTGCAGCGCGACAGCGAAAATTCAGAGCGCGCCGAGAACACCTGTGCCATCATGCCAAGCTCGCCGGCAAGAGACCATTGGCCGCCATAGCGTGTGCCGAGCGCTACCGTTTGCGAGACACCGACGGTCAAAGCATAGAACCGCAGATTCGTGCGGATCTCAGAATCATACGTGCCTTTACCCGATGCGCCGACAAAGTTTACCGCAGCCAACGGGCAGGTTGCGTATTGCACGCCGCTGCACACCGCCGCTTCACTGAGCTCATAGCTGCCAGCTGAATATGTCGAAGTCTGCGGTAGAATTCCGGTGAGCGCGGTATAAAAACCCAGCCTGTTTTTCGCCGCGCCGATATCTGTCGCGAGACGCAGCTCGGGCACGCTCGCGAGCGCATAGGCCGAAACCGGGTCGCCGGCCTCGCCTTTCCAGGTGCTGCGGTAATCGGTGCCCGCGCTCTGCCCGACAAGCGGCGTGCCACCTGCATTCAAAACCTGCTTCTGCAGGTTGCTGTTCAAGGTGCCGTTCAGCATCGAGTTTAACTGCACACCATAACCCAAAGACACCCGCGTTTCGGCCGCGATGGGCGCAGCGCCAACCAGCGCAGCAACAGAAAAACAGATGAAGCTGCGCAGGCGCATTGTTATATTATCGGACGTTTGAATTGCGAAGTTCGCGACTACTTTGAAGAATGTTACTGCTTCTCGCGAAACCACGCGATTAGCGTAATACCGAAGCTGATGACGCTGGCAATTATCGCGAACGAGTCGATGATGCCCTTGTAGTCATTGCTGGTGGCCAGAATCGCCACGGCAGTACCAATGATCGCAAGACCCAAAAATGTCAGTACGCGATAGTTCACTTCGCACTGGTTCGTCGCAATTCTCTCATGAGCCGCTCGGTAATCATTTTCGAGAAACCCAG
>JAKQXK010000582.1 GCA_029561505.1 Spirochaetota bacterium
AAGAGTCGATATCGATACCGATAGCGATAGCGATAGCGATAGCGATTGCGGCCTACTCTAATGCAAAGAGATTGCTTCATCGCCATGCTCCTCACAATGATTTTTACGCAAACGCAAAACAACAAAACGCTCACCATCAGCGCACGCCATTCCGTTTGAAAAATATTTTAAAAAAACCCTTGACACTTTGCAGCAAATCGACGATACTAATATTGCAACGCAGCAATAAGTTAAAACAAAAGTTCGAAATCAAAAATTTTTAAGGAGTTTTTAAAATGAATAAGTGGATGGAATTTACTAACGAGTACACTCAGATGATGAAGGACAACTTCCAGGTAATGAACAAGTTCTGGCGCGCCACCATGGATCAGAACAGCGGCTACACCAGGAAAAACATGGAACTGTTCTTCGACCACATGAACCGCAACGTCGAATTCATGCACGAAATGTGGAACAACACCGTCAGCTCAAATGACGAACTCAGAACCCTCTATCGCGAAAACATCGAAAAGTTCAACGCCCGCTACCAGCAGGTTTACGAAGAAACCATCAAAAACCTGACCCCCAAGACCAAGGAAGCCGGCAAGTAATTGACGACAGCTCGCTAAGGGGGCTGTCTCTCCGGCAGACATGCCCGCTGAGACAGCCCCCCTGCCTTTACCGCAACGCAAAAACACCCCGAATTTTCAGCGGGTGGCAACCCGGCAAAGAACGCCAAAAGTTCGCGCCAGCAATTTAAGAATACTTTACCAATAACATTACCGGAGCCGAACAGGCCCGAAACCGACAGGAGATCAACATGAACAGAATGAATGGCAAAATCGCTCTGATTACCGGCGGAGCCGCCGGCATCGGCCTCAAGGCCGCCCAGATGTTCGCCGAAGAAGGCGCCACCGTTTACGCTCTCGACGTCAGCGAAAAGGCTCTCAACGCACTCAAAGACGTTAAGCTCGCCGACGGCGCCACCGGCAAAATCGTCGGCAAAAAGCTCGACGTTTCTAACGCCGCCGAAGTCGAAAAAGTCGTCGAAGAAATTCACAGCGAACATGGCAAAATCGACTGTCTGGTAAACAACGCCGGCATCACTTCTGATGCGACTCTTCCCAAGATGACCGAAGAAGCTTTCGACCGCGTCATCAATGTTAACCTCAAAGGCGTATTCCTGATGAGCAAAGCTGTAGCCGCTAAAATGACCGCCGCCGGCAAAGGCTCGATCGTCAACACCTCTTCTATCGTCGGCGTGCAGGGCAACTTCGGCCAGACCAACTATTCAGCTGCCAAAGCCGGCGTCATCGGCATGACCTACACCTGGGCCCGCGAACTCGGCCGCAAGGGCGTGCGCGTTAACGCCGTAGCTCCCGGCTACACCTGGACCGAAATGCTCGCTACCGTTCCCGAAAAAGTAATCAAGATGCTCGAAGAAAAGACCCCGATGCAGCGCCTCGGCCAGCCGGAAGAAATCGCCAAAACCTATCTCTTCCTGGCCAGCGACGAGAGCTCATACATCACCGGGCAGGTAATCGGAGTAGATGGCGGCTTGAAACTCTAAGCCACTATATTGACCGGCAATGTTGCCGAACCGTTCGGGCTGCCGCAAGGCAGCCCGAACACAAAAAGAAAATACCTCGCACGAAGACACAGAGCCACAAAGAAGAATTGTGCTGATAGAAGACAGAAAATAATCGGCTGATATAAATTGGCGTTTCTTCGTGTCTTAGTGGCTTAGTGCGAGATCCTCAAGAACGAAAGACCTCGCACAAAGGCACAGAGCCACGTGCTGTCACTGCGAGGAGACATTGTCTCCGAAGCAGTCTCACGTTCAGAGAGATCGCCACGGCATCCTGCGGATGCCTCGCGATGACGGGATTTATTACTTCGTGTCTTAGCGGCTTAGTGCGAGATCCTCAAGATCTATACCTTCAAGAAAGGTCACAATAAATGATTGGAAACATGGATACCCTGGTTCAGCATCTCGACGCAATCACCGAGCACGTCATGCGCAAAACCGCCGGCGAACTCGATACCTACCCGCGCGGCGTCACGCCACGTGAAGAAGTTTACACAGCCGGCAACGTTTCACTGCTGCGCTTCAAGAGCCCGGAAGGCGTCACCGGCACCCCGCTGCTCATCATTCCGTCGCTGATCAACCGCTGGTATATTCTCGATGTTACCGAAGAAACCAGCTACATCAGAGAATTCGCGCAACAGCGCCCGACCTACCTCATCGACTGGGGCTACCCCGACGAAGAAGTCGGCCACCTGCCGCTCAGCCACTACTACCACCGCTCGATCAAACGCGCTATCCGCCAGATATGCCGCGAACACGGCATCAAGAGCGTAGATCTGCTCGGTTACTGTATCGGCGGCACCATGGCTTACGCCTTCAGCTGCCTCGAACCCGAACTCGTCGACCACCTCGTGCTGCTGACCGCGCCGATCGACTTCAAAGACGCCGGCATCTTCGCGACTTACGCAGAACATTTCCCGATCGAAGAGTTTTCTGCTAGTATGAGCAAAAT
>JAKQXK010000693.1 GCA_029561505.1 Spirochaetota bacterium
ATAGGCACTCTCTACAAGCAGCAAGGGCAACAGCCTGCGATTCTGCGTGGCCTTGAAATTGTCGGCCCGAAAATGCGGGCGCTCGCCGATGCTGGCCTTACACACGCGCAAAAAGGTAGAATCGCCGTGCAGTGCTGGCGCGGCGGTATGCGTTCGGCTTCGGTTGCGTGGCTGTTTGAGCGCGTCGGGTTGAATGTCGATACAGTTGTTGGCGGATATAAATCGTATCGCCGACTTTGCCTCGAGCTATTTAATGCGCCGCATGACCTTCTAATCACAGGTGGCAAAACCGGCACACGCAAAACCCAGATTCTGCAAGACCTCATGGCGCACGGCGCCAACGCGATCGACCTCGAGGGTATGGCGAACCACAGGGGCTCAGCCTTTGGTTCATTTGATACCACGGAACAGCCGACGCAAGAGCACTTTGAAAACCTTTTGGGTTATGCGCTCTACCATTGCCAGAGCGGCAAAAAGCTGTTCGTCGAAGATGAGAGCATGCTGATCGGGCGGCTGCACATTCCGCAGCCATTCTGGTTGCAGATGCGGGCGGCCAGCGTGCTTGTGGTTGAGTGGCCCCTCGAAAAACGGGTGCAATATCTGCTGCAGACCTACGAAGTCTCACCTGAAAAATTTCGCAAAAGTCTGGCGTCGATTCGCAAGCGGCTCGGCGATGACCGTTACCATCGCGCGCTGACCGCGCTCAGCGAAGGGCGTTTTGAAGAGGTCTGCACGCTGGTGCTCGACTATTATGACCGCGCTTATGGTTTTGGTCTCAGTAAGCGTGACCCGGCGATGCTACAGTATGTTTCGGGTGATGAAGTGAATAATCATTTGCGTATCGTCATGCGTGACGAAGTCAGCCCATGACCGTACGCCTGACTCAGTATAGCCACGGCGCCGGCTGCGGCTGCAAAATTTCTCCCTCAGTACTGGGTGATATCCTCAAAAACAACATGGCTGAACCTTCGGCCAATTTGATCGTTGGTAACTCTGATCGAGACGACGCTGCGGCATATCTTATAGGTGAAGGGCAGGTGCTGCTTTCGACGACCGATTTTTTTATGCCGATCGTCGATGACCCAACTGATTTCGGCCGCATCGCCGCAGCCAATGCCATTTCAGACATCTATGCCATGGGCGGACGCCCGATCATGGCGCTCGCGATTCTCGGCTGGCCAATCGATAAGCTTTCAGCCGAAGTTGCGAATTCGGTGATTGTCGGTGCGCGCGAGGTTGCTGCGGCGTGCGGCATCACAATCGCCGGGGGGCACAGTATTGATGCGCCCGAACCCATTTTCGGCCTGTCTGTAAACGGGCTGGTTGAAGCAAAAAATCTGAAACGCAACTCGACGCCAGAGCCCGGCGATATTCTCATTCTTACTAAACCCCTCGGCATCGGCATGCACACGACGGCGATGAAGCGCGGCGTTTTGAATGCTGAGCACCAAGGCCTCGCCGTGCAACAAATGCTCACGCTCAACACCATCGGGCGACGACTTGCCGAGCTGCCACAGGTGCATGCGCTCACCGACGTCACAGGTTTTGGCCTCGCCGGGCACCTGCTTGAAATGCTCACGCCGCGAAAACTCGCCGCCGAAATCGACTTTTCTGCCCTGCCGCTTCTGCCCGGCCTTGCGGGTTACGTCGCTGCAGGGGTGATTCCCGGGGGCACGACCCGCAACTTCGAGAGCTTCGGTGAAAATGTAAAAGGTATCGAAGACGCCTTTCGCCGTGCAGTCGTGTGCGACCCCCAAACATCAGGGGGATTGCTCATCGCAGTGGCGCCCAACGCGCTCGGTGCAGTCAAAGCGCTGTTTCAAGACGCCGGCCTGGCCGAACGCTGTCATGCCATCGGTAAAATCAGCGGCGTTGGCGGCACGATAAAGGTCATTTAAGTGACCGCCAAAATTCAGTAGATGAATGAAATAAATTTCATGTCGATTGCCTTAGCAGAAGCGCAGCTCGCTTTTGAACGCGGTGAGTATCCCGTTGGTGCGGTACTCGTGCGTGGTGATGAAATTATTGCGAAAGCAGGCAATCGTTGCGTGGCCGACGTCGACCCAACCGCGCACGCTGAAGTGCTCGTGATTCGCGAGGGATACAAAAAACTCAGAAGCGTAAGCGATTGCACGCTTTACACGACACTTTATCCCTGCCCGATGTGCGAGAAGACCATCGTCGAAGTGGGCATTCGCCACGTTGTTTACGGAGCAACTTCGTTTAAGTGGATTCGGGAGCACAAGTACGTGCATCTCGTACCGGAATTTACAGGGCCGGTGATGCAAACCCAGTGCAGGGAGCTTTTTGAGAAACGACTCGAAGAGAATGGTCGTAGTGATATTCTTGACTTTGAGAGATTATAGATTTCCGCTTTCGCGGTAATGACAGTCGTGACTAACTTGTTTTATCTAATTCGTTGAGCGCATAGACGTACGCGCCCAGCGAGACGGCCTTGCTCGTGCCGAGTCGTGTGAGGCCGATGCCGGTGCACTTCATGGCGTCGTAGCTGAGGCGACGCTCTGAGCCGGGCACTACGGCAGTTCGCGCGTCGCCCCGTAAGAAGCTGTCATAACCAGCTTTGTCTTCAACGTCGAAAGTCTTGATTTCAAGTCTATCGACCGACTGGTCACCGGTCAGGTTCGTGTAGGGTTTTCTGAGTGCCTGCATCATTGCCGGGGCAAAAAATTCCCAGGCGTTTGCTAGGCCCCCGCCAATCACTACAAGGCCGTCTACCACGGTCAGTACATTCGCGATGGCTTCGCCAAGCGCGCTGCCGAGTTCAGAAAATGCTGTGTTCGCGGCATCGGCATCGCCTGCAATCTGGTCTTTGGCGATGCGAAAAATCTCTTTGGCTGTCAGATCGTCGCGGTAGCCGATGCGGCAATGCTCTTTGTACACACGCCGCAGCGCGCGAATGCTGATGCTCTCTTCGATAAAAGTTGACGCGTGTTGCGCGTTGCGCAGCAGCCAGACTTCACCGGCGGCCGAGTTATCGCCGATAACGAGTTCGCCGTCGCGCACGATACCGCCGCCAAAGCCCGTGCCGAGGGTGAAGCCGATGAGGTTCTTGTACTGTCGCGAGCTGCCCGCGTGCATGAGGTGTCGGTTCATTTCGGGGAGAAATCCCCCCAATGCTTCGCCATAGGCAAAAAGGTCGCCATCGTTGTTAATATAAACCGGAATACCGAACTGGTCGGCGAGCATGGGGCCAAGTGCGACGCCGCCGCGAAACGCCGGCAGGTTGCCGAGATCGCCGATGATACCTTCGCGATACCACGCCGGCCCCGGAAAAGCAAAACTGATGGCGCTGGGTTTTTCGGGCAGCTGGCTCATGACATGCGCAAAGCCGGTGACGATCGTTCTCAGGCAAAGGTCGAGGTTGTCGGCATGCGAAGGTGTTTCTGTCGCTTCGACAATCTGATCGCCTGCAGCCATTGCCGAGAATGCGAACTTGGTGCCCCCCGCATCGAGCGTGAGCACGATTCGCGAATCTTCTTTATAGTTGGCTTGCATGGGGGTTTCGTTCGGCCAGCGCAATGCCTGTCAAATAGAGCAGGCAGGCCGCCGGCACGACCAGTGCCACAATGAGTGACGTGCGTTCGCTCATATAACCCATAACCGGGGGTATTATCGCCCCCCCGCAAATTGCCGTCACCATGAGGCCTGAAACTTCATTTGCCTTTTCAGGCAGGGCTTCGATGGCTATCGCGTAAACCAGTGGAAACAGATTCGCAAAGCCGATACCAATCAAGGCCGCCGCGACAAACCCCAAACTACCCGAACCGGTTGCCAGCAGTGACAGACCAACCAACGCCAAAATGCAGGATAGCAAAAAGAAATTTGCGGGCCGCAGGCGCGTGAGCACCAGCGTGCCCAGAAACCGGCCCGCCATGAGCGTCAGAAAAAAGATGCCTGTGCCCGCCATGCCAAAATCTGCCAGCCGGTAGCCGTATTGTTTTTCAAGAATCGCCGGCAGCATCGAGCTCATGCAGACTTCAGCCCCTACGTAAACGAAGATCGCGAGTACCAGCAACGCGATACGTGTATCTCTCAGCAGGGCAAAACACGCACGCAAGGTGGCCGCGTTTTGGGTCTCTACTTTGCTGCTATGGAAAAACATCGCTATGATCGCCGCAACTGTACCCGCCGCAAAGATCGGGAAAACCAGTTGCCAGCGGTTATCAAAATAGCGGTAGGCGAGAATCGGTATCAGAGGGGCGCTCAGCGTGCCGATGCCCTTGATGAACTGACCAAATGTCAGTTTGCGCGCGAATGAGCCCGCAGGTGAAACCTCTTGCAGCAACGGGCCGCCCGCAACCTGCAGCACCGTGACACCGGCGCCGAGCAGCAAGACGGCTGTCAGATAACCGGCAAAACTCTCGAGCCCGATGAGCGGGGTCGTGACGCCTGCGAGCACAAGAAACAATCCGCCGAAGGCGATCGGTTTCTTGCCGACATTTGCCTGCAGCACACCGACCGGTATCGAGAGTATACCGAACATGATGAAGCCGGCGAAAGCCAGCAAAGAAGCTTCGAATTGAGAAGTCTGCAGATTTTGCTTAACTAAGGAAACCAAGGGCCCGATGAGGTCGCCGAAGCCCATCACCAGAAAGACGAGATAAACAGGTGTTGCGCTTCTTTTCATCTGCCCGGAAACCTTCTAATGACCTTCTGGTATTCTTTTGACCCTTCGCGCAGCGTACGCTTGAACGTCTTGTAGTCAACCGCATAAAGACCGAAGCGCTTATCGTAGCCTTCGAGCCATTCAAAATTGTCGAGCAGCGACCAGAAATAATAGCCGCGCACATCGTAGCCTTCTTTCATCACTTCTGAGAGTGCGTACAGGTGCTGGCGAATAAAAAGCCCGCGCCTCGTGTCGTCGGCGTCGGCAAGTCCGTTTTCGGTGATGATCATCGGCACGCCAATATGCGAAATTCTTTTCACGGCATAGTACAACCCTTCGGGGTAAATTGCCCACCCCATGTCGCTTTTCGGAAAACCCGACATCTGCAAGCGACTGAACATCGGCGTGCTGAACGGATTGAAAATTGCGGCCGTGCGCGTGTAGTAGTTTATACCAAAAAAATCCATGGCGCGAATGCCGTCTGTATCGGTAAACACGTATGGCTTCTGAAAAGGCAGGCCCACCTCGTATTTGCCGGTCTGAAAGAATTCGAGCATCGCACCCATCCAGAAGCGCTCTTCGTAATACGCCGCTAACCAATCCATGATGAACCAGCGGTTGAATGGCCGCGCTTCAAGAACTGCGATGATTGCCCCCACCTGATGGCGCTTGCTGAATGACAACTTCTTAAAGCTCTCGTAGGTGCGAATATGCCCCAGTAACATGTTGCGCGTGACTTCGCAACTAAGCAAAAAGTCTTTTTTCCCGGGGGGAAATCCCCCTTCGAGATACCCGCTGAGCGGATACAGATTGAACTCGTTAAAAGTACTCCAGTAAACGACTTCGCTCTGGTATTCACCGAACATGCGGTTCGCATAGCGCAGCCAATATTGCAGATTCTCTTCTTTTTCAAAGCCGCCCTTCGCGGTAAACCACAGAGGGTCGGTGAAATGGTGCAGCGTGATCATCGGTTCAACGCCGCGACGCTTCAACTCGCGAATGAGATTGCGGTATTGTTCAATCGCCTTGAGATCAAACTTGCCCTCTTGGGGTTCGATGCGGCTCCACTCGATCGAGAAACGGTAAGCATTGAGACCGAAATCGGCAATCAGCTTCACATCTTCTTTATAGAGCTTGTAGTGATTTGCCGCCTTTCCGGCCACTTCGCCGCGCATGATACGGTCGCGGCCGTTGGCCTGTTTGGTGCGTTCCCAAACATACCAGTTGTTATTCGTCAGGTCGCCTTCGATCTGGTAAGCCGACGTCGCCGCACCCCACAGAAACCGTTTGGGAAATTCAATCTTTGAGGTGTCGATGGTTTCCCAATCCCATTCGGGGTTGGGGTAACGCGCGTTGAGGTAAACCGTCGCAGAAAAATTGAGGATAACCAACGAACCCAGTACAATGAACGTCTTGCGAAATCTTCTGAACATGGCCTTCGGTCATGGCGCCCTTTACTGAGCGGCGTAAATGGTCTCGGTGACAAAAGCGCCGCGTAAATCGCCGAGCTGATAACCGGTCGCCTTGTCTGCAGGGTATAGCGCGCGAATAGACGCGAGTGTTTTTTTCTCAATTTTGTCTGCTGCACCATGACAGCTCAGGCAAAGCGGTTGCGAAATTTTGATCGGGTGCATCGTGTAGTGTTTGCCCGCCTCTTCAAAGTAAGCGGGACTGGCATTGCCTTTTTCCCACGATTCGAGAACCTGTGCCTGGCGCTCACTTGGCGTGTTTTTTGGGTTTCGTGCCCGCGTCGAAATGCGCCGAAAGAGAAATGAGTCAGCACCGAGTTCCGTTCGCGCTTTCTCTGACCATACGCCAAGTTTTGCCTTGCCATATTGCGCAGCGAACTCATTGCAGAACGGCACTGCTGCAGCCGTGCCACCTGAGGTCACTTTCACTTGCAGCGATTTCACAAGGCCCGGCAGCACATCTTGCATGACGCCGGTTGCAAAGGCAAGGTGGCGCTCTTTTGTCGCTTCGGGTTTCTTGCACGCGCTGCCAAAGAGCAAGAGCGCGATTAAGGCCGTGGCGGTCAAAGACGTCGGGTTTGCGATCTGCATTGCTGTGAGTTCAATTTGTTTGCAGACTGTCAAGGGTTCTCAAGCCTCTTTCGATTCACTTCACCACTACGCGCACGGCGACGCGGCGATTAAGGCGCGCGGCGTCACGCGACTTGTGCGGATATCCGGGTTTGCGAGACCCAAACGATCTGTAGCGGTAGCGCGCTTGAGGGTAGCGCGTTTTGAGGTATTGCATTACAGCGAGTGCGCGCTCGCGTGACAGGTCGTCGGCAGCAGCCTCTGATTTGTTCGCGTGGCCGAATGCCTGCACTTTCGAACCCGGCGCAATCTTAAGAGCATCGAGTGCGGCCCGTGATTGCGGCGACAGCGCTGACGAACCCTGCGCAAAAAATACTTCAAGGGTGCCCGCGTCAGCTGCCGCAGTGTGAGCCGGCCTCAATCTTGTCGGCACAGCGAGAGTGCCCGGTAAAACGCGAATCGCTGAGTTGTGCTTTAGGCCGAAGGCCTGCTTCAAGAGCGCCAATGATTCGGCAGCCCGATAGCGAGCTGCCACGATAACCTGCGGTTTACCGGTCTCGAATTCCCGTACCGTGAAATCAGCCCGAAACCACAGTTCGCCGAGGGGGGTGAGCTTTGTGCCAATGATGGCGTCACCCGCGGCGAACTGTAAACCCAGACCCTGCAGCGTCATGAGTGCTGGGCCTGTCAGATTCGGGCAATACATACGTATCGCATAGCGGTATGAACCTGCCTGCTGATTCTCGGGCTGAACAATTTCTGCCGAACAGTTCGTCGCCATCGCGGTTCTGACGTAGTTCGCCGCCAATAGCTGGTTCTCGTAGTTTGCCACGATACCCGTGTCTTCGAGCACAACTTTGAGCCGACTGGCGACAGAGTCATACATCGACTGGTCTTCGATCGCATTGGTGTGTAAATATTGCAGGCGGTTGATCAGCGTACGAAATTCAGCATCAACCTGCCGCGTCTGCACTGCGCTGCAGCGATGCAGCATTATGAGAAACGCGAGGGCAGTCAAAAAACGTCGGGCGCGCATGCTGTCGAGACAGCGTTTTGGGTCGAATAACTCTGTACAGAAGAAAGAAGCTTGCCTCGCCACTTCAATAATTTATCGAACCTTATGCATCAACGGGCGTCAAAAACTCATATGAAGAAGAGCATTACCAACAGCTTTTTGTACCTGCTCGCAGGGTTAGGTTTGTATCTGCCCCTGCGAGGTCTGGGTGCCAGCATCGAGCTCGTCACCGTGCCCAAGAGCCAGGCCGTACAGCTGACGATCTACAACAGCGCCGATATCACCATGGTCAAAGAATCGCGTGAGCTGACCTTTAAACCCGGCCTGAATACTATACAGTTCTCATGGGCCGGCACACTGATTGACCCGACATCGCTGCGCCTCACGTTCTTGAACAACAAAGACAAACTTACCCTTAGAGACACGTCGTTTCCCCCGGGCCGAAACGACGCGCTGCAGTGGAACATCGACAGCGAGCTGTCGGGCTCGGCGCGCGTCGAAATTAACTATTTCACCTCAGGCATCACCTGGAACGCCGATTATACGGCCATCACCAACCCGAAAGAAAACGCCATGAACATTGACGGTTTTATCCGCGTGATCAACAATTCTGGCGAAGACTACCCGAACGCTGAGGTGCGGCTGGTAGTCGGCACGGTAAACCTCGTTGAAGACATTGCAGGTCTGGCGCAGGGCAAGTGGCGTTACGCCGACCTCGACGAAGATAAACGCGATCGTGTGCGCAATGGCTTCAAACGTAAAATGAAAAAAGCCGAAGCCGCCAAAGCTCTCATGGAAGCCGAAGACGCGATGCCTTCACCGGCTGCGCCCGCTTCGGGTTACAGCCAGCCCAAAGAGATCGTCAAAGAAGGGTTGTCAGAGTACTTTCTCTTCACCGTTGAAGGCAAAGAAAAAATACCCAATGGCTGGCAGAAGCGGCTCAAGGCCTTTAGCGCCAAAGATGTGGATGTCAAAGTGATCTACCGGGCTTCTGACAGACAGACGAGCGGCCTGGTGCACAAATTCTACGAATTTCGCAATACCAAAGAGAAAGACGCTGACCCCAAGATCAGCCTCGGTGTCTCGCCGCTGCCAGACGGTACGGTGCATATCTTCTCTGAAGATGCCAAAAACAATCTATCGTATCAGGGCGGCATCTACATGAAGTACGCCGCAAAAGGGGACAAAGTGAAGCTTGATGCCGGGCAGACCCGCGAGGTCGTGCTGCGCACGTTCATTCGGGATTTCAAACGCGGTTCTTTCGTGACCGAAACCCGCTACGACAAGTCGCACTATGTCAAAGAATGGGTCGATGAATATTTCTACGAGCACGAACTCGAAAACACCCTCGGCCGCGCCGTCAGCGTCGAAATCGAACGCACCTTTCCAGGTAACTTTGAGCCAGGCAAAATTTCTTTTAAATACGAAAAAGTGGATTCGGCCACGATTAAGTTCTTTCCTGAAGTTGACAGCCGTGAAAAAAAGAAGATCTCATATTCGATTCGCATCGAGCATAAGGAGTAATATATGAAAAACGGAATTTTATTCATCACAGCATTCGCGCTTTGTTCGGGCAGCGTAGCTGCACGAACAAAGTTGGTAACGATGCCTCAGCGCGAATACACGCGCATCGATCTCAAGAACCCTGCGCAGACAATTGTTGAAGAAGAGCGTACTGTAAACCTGCAACAGGCACAAACCAGGTCGAATACGCGTTCTCGGGGGTTTCTGTCGACATCAACAGCATT